>JANPAK010000166.1:0-2235 GCA_031429925.1 Variovorax sp. | reverse complement strand
AAGCTGCGCTTGGTGCAGCACCGCTTGCGCGCCCTTGCGGGTGAATGGCAACTCCCGTTATGTCTTGCGCCCCTTCGCCGCGCAAGCGCCGCCACAGGTGTCGTAGCCAGTGCGCTTCGCGCAAGCAATCACGTGTGTGCCCCCGCCCACCCAGCTGGGCTCATGGCGCTTGCAGCGCCCTTCGCTGCGCCGGGGGAGCCCGTCCGCCCCCCAAGGGGTCTCCCTCCCCACGGCGCGGCAAGAGTGGTGCGCGGCTAGCGCCGCATCGAGCGGCGTAGTGCTCTAGCGGTGAGTGAAGAAGCTGCGCCCGCGCTTCGCGCGAGCGCCGGCACGGCCTGCGCTGGGTTGGCCAAGTGATTCAAAGCAGCAATGGCAGAAGAACTATTCGCTATGCATTCAATAGCTGCTTGCGCACATATCTATTGGGCTAGAGGCCGATTTGGCTTATAAATCTCTCTGAAAGCATCACCTGAGCGAACAAAGATCGCCCATGTTGGCCATGCGGTGCAAACCGTCAGAGCCGGTGCTTGCACCGCAGACCGCCAGCGTATTTGGTTTGTACGTGTCAAGGCCAAGCCCTAAAGGGCGCTGCGCGGCCTGGACACAGCAAAGGTGGCTGGCGTTCAACCACTTAGCGGCTAAAAAGGTGGCGCGCCAACCAGTCCAGCCACGGCAGTCAGCGTGGGCAGGGCATCATTTACTATGAATGTGATAGCGCTCTGCGCAGATTCCATAACGGCTAAGTGCTCAAAAGGCTTGCAAAACTCCCTCAAAACTGCCTTCCAGCGTATCCAGCCGCCACAGCGCCCCTAGAATGCAGTTATGTACGCTCTCGCACCTGAAAAGCCCTTCCGCGCGAGAGCGCGCGGGCGGGTGCGCTCGCGTGCAGCCGCACAGGCCAGCCGGTGCCGCCACGCCAGCAAAACTGCGCCAGAGAAAAATTTAATCTTTAGCCGCTGGTATCCCCGCGTGCGATACGCGCCAGCCCAGAGTGCGCCTTGTGCGAATGCTCTGTTTATTGCAGCAAGGGCTACTAGGCTCGTCAAGTACATGTTTAATCATGTCTTGAGTGGCGGACGTTCAGCGTTCCAAAAGGGTGTTCGGGGGTTTGCCTCTTTGGTCTCGGATTTAGCGACTGGTAATTTTCAGCTCGCTGAACCGGAGGTATGGGGACGCACTGGCTCTGGTGAAAGATTCCGCGCAGATGGTGTGTTTGTTCACGCTGAAGATGGCCGAACAATGATGGGCGGAGCAGTCGTCGTTTGTGAGGCCAAATGTGGGCCAACGTCTGAGATGAGTACTCGTCAAGTCCGGGTGTATGACGCTATTTCTAAAAATGATTTTTATTTAGAAGGACCGAAAGCGGCAAGTGTCGCGGCACAGGCTGGTTTGACGGTTAATGCATCGGGGCAATTGCACATCCCCGCTGAAATCGCTGCCTACACCTACCGCCCGAGCGGCCAAATCGCTACAGCGCAATTGCCCAACGACTACGCGCTGACCTACATCTACGACGCAGCCCAGCGCCTCATAGGCGCATCAGACAACCGAGGCAACCAAATCACCTACACATTGGATGCTATGGGCAACCGCATCTCTGAAACCATCAAAGATGCCAGCAACCAAATCGCCCTGTCCAGCCAACGCGTCATCAACAGCCTGAACCGCATCGAAGCCATCAAAGGCGGCACCAACCCCGCTGCGCAGACCACCGCCCTGCAATACGATGCCAATGGCAACCCCACCCGCACCACCGACCCCCTTGGCAACGCCACGCAAACCTACCTTGATGCACTACGCCGCCTGATTGCCACCGTCTTGCCCGATGGCGCTCAGGCCGATAGCTATTACAACCAGCTCAACCAACTCACCCAAGCCATCGATCCCAAAGGCATCAGCACCTAATTCACCCGCAACGCTTGGGGCGAAGTGCTCTCCGAGACCAGCCCAGATATCGGCCAGCAAACCATCACCCGCGACGCAGCCGGCAATGCCTTGACCATGACGGATGCCAAAGGCCAAACCACGAATTACCAATACGATGCCCTGTCCAGAGTGACCAACATCACGTTCGCAGACGGCAAACAACAACAGTTCTTCTATGTTTCGACAAGCTCAGCACAGGCTAGCGGCGATCAATTAGGTCACCTGCGAGAAATGCAAGACGCCAGCGGCAGCACCCGCTACGAGCGTGACCCCTTCGCCCGCATCACCAAGAAGACGCAAACCGTCAAC
>JANPAK010000165.1:0-6227 GCA_031429925.1 Variovorax sp. | reverse complement strand
CAAGGTGTATACCGACAACGGGTATCAAGAAGTCAAAGGCCCGCAGATTCTGGATCAGAGCCTTTGGGAGAAGACGGGGCATTGGGATAAATACCGCGAAAACATGTTCGTCACCGAAAGCGAAAAACGGGATTACGCGCTCAAGCCGATGAACTGCCCCGGTCATATTTTGATCTTCAAGCAAGGCATCAAGAGCTACCGCGATTTGCCGCTGCGCTACGGCGAATTTGGCCAATGCCATCGCAACGAGCCCACCGGCGGCCTGCACGGCATCATGCGCGTGCGCGCCTTCACGCAAGATGATGGCCACATCTTTTGCACCGAAGATCAAATCCAAGCCGAGGTGATCGCGTTTACCACGCTCTTGCAAAAAGTCTACGCCGATTTCGGCTTTAAAAACATTATCTACAAGCTCTCCACCCGGCCTGAGAAGCGCATCGGCTCTGATGAGAGCTGGGACAAAGCCGAAGCCGCGCTCGCCGAAGGCTTGAAGGCGAGCGGCTGCGACTTTGAATACCTGCCAGGCGAGGGTGCTTTCTACGGCCCCAAGATCGAGTACACCCTCAAAGACGCGCTCGGTCGCCCCTGGCAATGCGGCACGATCCAAGTGGACCCGAACATGCCCGAGCGATTGGGCGCGGAGTTTGTGGATAGCGATGGCGAACGCAAACGCCCCATCATGCTGCACCGCGCCATCGTCGGTAGTCTAGAGCGCTTTATTGGCATCTTGATCGAGCAGTATGCCGGCGCATTGCCCGCTTGGCTCGCGCCTGCGCAGGCTACTGTGTGCAGCATCACCGACAGCCAAAATGACTATGTCATCCAAGTGGCCGCGCAACTTCGCAGCGCTGGCCTACGAGTGGAAACTGATTTGCGTGGCGAGAAGATCACCCGAAAGATCGCAGAAGCCGCGTCTCGCAAGCTGCCCTATATCTTGGTGGTGGGTGACAAAGAAAAAGAAGCCGGTACGGTGGCCGTGCGCCAACGTGGTCAGCAGCAGTCAGCAGTCATGCCGATCGCCGACGCCATAGCGTTGATTGAAAAGGCCATTGTGGATAAGTCCTGATTGCTATGCATTAGATAGCAAATCATGCAGTTTTTATAAGGACCGCAGCCTACTTTGGCGTTGAACTCAGCGCACGGGCTCAGTGATGAAGCCGATCTTCTTTACGCCCGCTTGTTGCGCTATTGCCATCACCTGAGCGACGCGCTCGTATCGTACGGCTTTGTCCCCGCGGATGTGTAGTTCCGGTTGGGGCGATTGAAATGCTGCCGCTTTGAGTTGCTGCTGGATGGACTCGTCGGAGGTGGGGGTTTCGTTCCAGTAGTACTGGCCCTTGTCGTCAACGCTGAGGCGAATGGTTTGCGGCTTGGCATCTTGCGGCTGGTTGATCGCGCGGGGTAGATCAATATTGACTGCGTGTTTCATCACGGGCACCGTGATGATGAAGATAATCAGCAGCACCAGCATCACGTCTACAAGGGGCGTCATGTTGATTTCGTTCATCACTTCGTCGGTGTCGTCTTGGGTTCCGAAGGCCATGGTGGATTCCTTTAAGCTTTCTTCATTGGCACAATGTTGCTTGATGCGCCCGAGCCCACGCGCGCGCCCGTCACGTAATACGCATGCAGATCATGGGCGAAGCGATTGAGCTTCGCGGTCACACCCTTGTTGCCACGTACCAGTGCGTTGTAGCCAAGCACGGCGGGGATCGCGACAGCCAAACCCAGCGCCGTCATCACCAAGGCCTCGCCAATGGGGCCGGCAACTTTGTCGATGCTCGCTTGACCCGCCATGCCAATCGAAAGCAGCGCGTGATAGATTCCCCAAACGGTACCAAATAGGCCGACGAAAGGGGCCGTTGAACCCACGGAGGCGAGGATAGCCAAACCAGATTGCAGCCGAGCGGTGGATTCATCAATGCTGTTGCGCAAGCAGCGCGTGATCCAGTCGGAGATGTCCATGGCGTCATGCAACTGCGCTTTGGCGCCACTGCTTTGCTGGCGATGATGTGCTGCAGCTTCGCGGCCTTCGATGGCCAGTTGGCGGAATGGGTTGTCGGCTTCGCTGCCGAGCTTGTTCAGGCCATCGGCCAGATCTGAGCCATGCCAAAACGATTCAACGGCTTTGGCCTGCGCAGCCGCGCGGCGAATGGCCAGTCCTTTGCTGATGATGACCATCCAGCTGGCGAGAGACATCACGAGCAGGAGCAGGGCGACAAAGCGCGTGACCCAGTCGCCTTGCGACCAGAGTTGGGAGAGACCAAATGCTTGGTTCATGAAGATACCTTGGAGAAAAATAGTCAATCAAGTTTGAAATCAACAGGTACACCGACACAACCTGCCTCCGGCACGCCGTTGCGTGTGCCGGGCTTGAAGCGCCAGCGCATCACGGTGGCGACAGCGGCAGAATCTAGGCGCTCATAGCTGCTGCTTTTGCTGAGCTCAGCTTTTTGCGGTTGACCTTTTTCATCAACGCAGACGCGCACTAACACGCGACCTTGTTCGCCCATCCGTCTGCTGACTGGGGGGTAAGGTGGCGCCGGGTTGTTGAGGTAATCTGCATCGCTTCGGGGCAACTCAAGCTTGGGCGCGGGCGCTGGCGTGGCAGCGGGCAGCGTGGCTGGAGCTGGTACGGGCGCAGCAGCCATGATCGCCGCAATCGGCGGCAACGCAGCAGATGGTGCGGGCGTCACAACGGGTGCGTTTGGCGCTGGCGTGGGGTCGCTGACGGCGATCGGTTGGGGTGCGAGTGGCAACACAGCTTGCGTGAGTTGCGCCGGGATGGGTGTGGGAGGTCGAGGTGGTGGTGATACCTCCGGTTTTGGCGGCTCGATGATTTGGCTGATCATCTCCACGGGCACCATGAGTTCATACGCTCGCACCAGCAACCCGCTTTGTAGTGCAGCCAAGGCGCCGACATGCAGCACCACGACCGCGGTAACGATTGCCGCCGGGTAACGAGTCCAATGCAATTCTTCATTCATCAGCAGTTCAGTCAGGTTTCCGCCCACATTCGCAGGAGGTTGTGATAGGTTCCCGTCAGGCGCACAGACTCAACGGATTCCAGTCCGGTAGCCTCAAGCTCGCGCGTGCGCTGCGCCATGATAGTCATATCCAACTCATACAAGAGTTGGCGCTGCTCAGCGCTGCGCACCATGCTCTCCACCCAAAAAAAGCAGGCGATGCGCTCACCTCGTGTCACTGGGTTGACGCGATGAACAGTCGTGGCGGGATACAGCAGCGCACTACCGGCGGGGAGTTTGTAGGCTTGCTCTCCTCCGGGTTGGCTCACCACCAACTCTCCGCCATCGTAGCTGGCGGGATCGCTCAGAAACAAAGTACATGAGATATCTGTTCGTAGAAAACCCGGTGTACGCGGGATGTTTCGAAGCGCATTGTCGATATGGCTACCGAAAGCGTTGGAGGCGCCTTTGTATCGGTTAAACGACGGCGGATAGACACGACGCGGTAGCGCCGCCGTCACGAAGCTGGCTTGCTTGCTCAGTTCTGACACCACGATGTCACGAGCCTGCGCCGTGACTTGACCTTGCTCGGGCATCTGCTCATTGTTTTTCACCAGCCGTGATTGCGGGCCGGTCGTCACTTTCCCATCGATCCATCCTTCACCTGGTGGCGCGCTGCGCAGCAGGTCCAAGACTTGGTTGATCGTTTGGGCATTGAGGATGGTGGGAATGACGATTTGCATAGCGTGATTATCAGGCTGCTGCCGCTCAAAAGCGCGCTGTCATGTTCACTTGCAACACGCGCCCGGCACCCGGCAGGTCGTGGCCACGATACAGTGAGTCTAAGTAGTATTTGTTTGCCACATTGTTGAGATTGGCTTTGACGGTGCAAGTGTCGCTCAAGCGGTATTTCGTCATCAGGTCAACCGCGGCTTAGCCGGGTGCGCGGTATATGCCGTTGGCGGTTGCGGGCGTTTGGGCAATCGCACCGGGCATGGCCAGCGAGCCGGCCAACAGCATGGCGCCGATGGGAAGCACTTGCGTTGCATTGGATTTAGAGATTGCTATTGAATAGATAGCGTTTTGCGCAGATTCTGCGAGGGATAGTTGCTTGTTGTGTTGAAGAATCAAAGAGAAAGAGTGAGGTAAAACAACACGGCTGGCCTGTTGAATACACACCCGCCATGGCGAGCAAGGAAAAAAGTTGGTTGAAGCTGAGTTTTGCGCGGGTAGCGTGGATACACAGGCGCTTGGCTCTGACGCAATGATGAGTTAACTGCGATCTCGGTTCCGATCGTTGTGATTGGGTTGGGGCCTATCCCATCGGCTGGTTTTGCAAGACTCCCTTGCCTCAAGCGAAGTTGGATATTGGATAAGAATTTCGAAAAAAGTATTTCGCGAACGATAATCGTTCTCATTTAAAAAATCGAATGACCGATCAATTTTGTTAGTAACCCATTTAATGCAAGACACGCACCCAGAAATGGTTCGTGAAACAAAGAGTCGACGAAAGGTTGCCATCAATCCGGTAGCACTCGGCGTTGATTCCGTGCTTCTAAATGCCGACGGCGTGATAAATCGAAGGAAAATGCGGGCTCCGTTGCGTGTCACCGTTCGCTTCGTACCGCCAAGGCCCGCTCCAAACCAGGTTGGGTGTCGAAAACATCGATGGAATACTTGGCTCTTTCAGGATACGTTCATGGGTGATCGTTGGGTAAAAACCTCAACTCAGTCATATTCAACTACCCTAGGGCCAATACCCATCTGGCAATTCCTGCAATAAGCCTTAAAATAGACCAATCTGCCTTCAAGCGGACCAAACCCTTAGCCAGACCCTATAGGAGCGACACAGGTTGAACATTCTGCGAAGAAACTGCCCAACTCAACTCGCCACCTTAGCGCCAAGCCACGGGACAGACTAAACTTTATAGGAATTTCACCATCGCTACCGCACCGTATCGGCCGCCCATTATTCGGCCACCGCGCCCGCCGCGCCCCTCGCGCTACTCTCGTGAAGAGCGCAAACATCGTCTAAACCGCGAAATCATGGCACCCGAAGTGCGCGTGATTGGCCCTGAGGGCGAGCAAATGGGTGTGATGAGCATGCAAGAAGCCATGCGCGCTGCCGCTGATTTCGATGTAGATGTGGTGGAAACCGTGGCAACGGCCAACCCGCCAGTCGTGCGCCTGATTGATTACGGCAAATTCAAATACCAAGAGCAAAAGCGCGAGGCGGAAGCCAAGGCCAAGCAAACGGTCATTGAAGTCAAAGAAATCAAATTGCGTCCGGGTACGGATGAAGGCGATTACCAAGTCAAAATGCGTAATATCAAGCGCTTCTTGGAAGAGGGCGACAAAGTCAAAGTCACACTGCGCTTCCGTGGTCGCGAGATCACCCACCAAGAAATCGGTATGGCTCAGCTAGAGCGGATCAAGACCGAGCTAGGCGAAAGTATTGTGGTCGAGAGCATGCCGAAGCTAGAAGGCAAGCAGATGATCATGATGATCGCTCCAAGCCGCAAGAAGGCCGCTGCGAAGCCAGCGATTGCAGTTGCAGAGGCTAGCGCGCCAGCCGTGTCCTAGTTTCGCAACGCCGCTTAGCCGCCAAGGACGACAGAGGTCAACTCTGCCGTCCTTTTTACTTGCTACGTATTCAATAGCATTCTGCGCAGAGCTGGCAATGCCAAAAGTCATAAAAGATCTATAAAATCAGCGCATGCAAGCCCTTCGCATTTACGCTGGCGCTGAAGCGCTAGTACATCTTCAAATGAATGGCCTTGAGGCATCGCACGTGCGTACCATTCCGGGTGCTGCTGGCGGGCCCAAGGGCTTGATCCTCGGACCATTGGATCGCTATATCTTTGGGCAGTGGTTGCCCCAGAGCGATCAAGCTGTAGATTTGGTCGGCGCGAGCATCGGGGCGTGGCGCATGGCCACTGCGTGTCTGAATGATTCTGTCGCTGGCTTTGAGAGACTCGAGCGAGACTACATCCACCAAGACTATGCTCTCGAACCAGGTAAAAAGTATCCGACACCCGAGCGGATCAGCGCGGATTTTGGCTCGTCGCTAGAGGCGTTTTATGGCGGTCGGGTGGGGGAGGTTCTCTCGCACCCGCGCTATCGGCTTCACATCGTGACATCGCGTGGGCGGCATATTTTGGCGCGCGAAGGCATGTTGCGCGCGCCGTTGGGGTATGCAGGTGCTTTTTTTACGAATGTTGTTCGGCGCAAAGCTATGGGCGCTTGGCTGGAGCGGGTGGT
>JANPAK010000164.1:0-2409 GCA_031429925.1 Variovorax sp. | reverse complement strand
CGGTCAGTTAGCGGCCTCGGGCTGGTCCGAGATGGGACGAGGCCCCATGAGCGCGGTTCGACAGCAGGCTGGCGCGTGCCATTTCGCGTTTACTCTATAGTTCGCGACTTTCGAGGATCTCTGTGAATCGCCGGTTTCGCGATCGAGCATTTTCTCATTGAAGGATGAGCCTAAAGGAACGAGCTAGGGCAATCCGGGGTCCTTTCTTTGTTTTTTGTTTAGAGGAGAACAGAATCGTCGTCGTGGCGGTGGGAATGTGGAAATCGCCTTGATTTCCACAGGCGGTGGGAAAAGAAGGAAACCGGTGTTTGGTTTTCCTCTTTTTCCATGGCCCGTCATTTCCATGGCCGGTTGGTTTCAAGCGGAGCGCCGAGCGGGAAAAAGGCCGGCGAAGAGGCTGCGCTTGGCCTGCTGCATCCGTGTGGCAGAGTCGGTATCGCTTTCCGCGCCGGCCTTTTGAGCCAGCAGGCGCAGCGTCTGTCCGGGCTTCAAATAACGCGCGGCTTTCGGCAGTTTCTGGAAGACTTCCCAGGGCGTTTCATAACGGCGGTAAACGAGCCGCTGCTTCCCCTTGCCGTCGGTAAACGATTCGGCTTGGCCGCAAGGACGGTGGAAGTTCAGATAGTCGTTGAAATGCTCTTCGTAGAACCGTTGTACGCGCTCGGCGTGCTCGGCGGCGATGTGGACATAGCCGAGGTGCTTGCGGATCACGGCTCCATTCTTGGCTTCCACCAATCCGTTGTCGTTCGACCGCCGGGGACGGCTCTTCGTCTGTTCGACGAGTAACTTCTTGAGTAACTTCGCCACGTGGTGATTGATGAATTCACTGCCGTTATCGGAGTGGAATCCCAGGATCTTGAAGGGAAACTGCGCCAGCATCGAAACCAGCGCCGGCCCCAGCCAGGCTTCACTAATCTGGGGTACGCAGGCCACCACTTGCCATTGCGTAACCTCGTCGACGGCATTAATGTGATACACCCCTTTGACGCCATCGCGGTCGCCTTGGTGGACCGTGTCCACGCGCAGATACCCCGGCCGTCCCTCCGGCTGCGGACAGCGCCGTTCGCCGATCGCCACCGGCGTCGGCTTCGTCTTCGTAAAAGTCGACTGCCGCGTGCGATAGGTCTTACTCTTTCGCAGCCGGTACAAATGAGCCACCGAGATTCCGGCCAAGCGGACGTAATCCCGCTTGCCGTATAGGCCCCACTCCCGTTCCAGAATCTTCTGCGTCGCCGGCCCGCTCATCGTGTCATGGGCCTCGTCGACAGTGGCCAAACACGCGATGTCAATCCGGGTGTAACGCACCGGAAAACGGCGTCGGCGATAGACCGTCGCCCGCACCTCGCCGGTCGCCACATACTTGCCGATCAATCGCGTCATCTGCGCCCGGCTGTGCCCGGTCATTTTGGCCACAAAATCCCGTACCCACCCCTTGGCCTCCCGGCCCAGTTTGGCGTAATCCTGCTCCCGCAGGGTCTTCCCGACCCAAGCGTAAATCTCCTCCTTGCTGTGCCCACTAAAGCGCACCTCCTGGCTCGCTGCCAATAACGCCCGGATCTGTTCCAGGCTCAACTTCTCGCCACCTTGCATGCTGATGATCAATCCCCAGCTTGCGCCCTTTCTCTTCCTTCAGGCTCATCTTGATGGATTTCTGACGCGGCAGCTAATGGTATATACTGAGTTTACTTAGGGTGCTCGCCCTTGCTGTCTTCAGTTCGTTTGGCGGCAAACTCTCGCCCTGAGTTGGAGGTTGCCTCGTCATGCGACGTTTACTGATTCTTACTGCCCTTTGTGCACTCACCGCCTTTGGCCAAGCCGGTTCCGGCGAAATCGGCGGTGCCGTAACTGACTCCACCGGTGCCGCCGTCTCCGGTGCCACCATCACCATCGCCAATCCCGCCACTGGATTTCAGCGGGCCTTGAAGTCGAACGCCGAAGGGCTCTATTCCGCCCCGGCTCTCCTTCCCGGCGTCTACTCAGTGAAGGTGGAAGCCACCGGCTTCGGCGCGCAGATGCGCAACTCGATTGAGGTGCAGACGGGCCAGGTCCTCGCGATCAACTTTGCCGTCCAGGTCGGCAATGTCGCCGAAGTGGTGGAAGTTACCACTAGCGCGCCGGTGCTCGATACCGAAACCACGTCGGTGGGCACGGTAATCGAGAACAAGCGCATCATCGAACTGCCGCTCAATGGCCGTAACTACCTGCAACTCGCGTCGCTGATTCCCGGTGCCACAACGAATGGTCCGGCGTCCTCTCAGGGCCAGCAACGCATGGGCGGCGCGCGCAATAGCTTCGCGTTAAACGTCGCCGGGCAGCGCGTACACTTTAATCACTACGCCCTCGACGGTATGGAAAATACCGACCCGAACTTCAATACTTACCTCTTTCTGCCATCCATTGACGCGCTGC
>JANPAK010000163.1:0-15008 GCA_031429925.1 Variovorax sp. | reverse complement strand
CGTGATACCTAACCCGATCAACCTAGATTGGGTCAGGGCGCTTGATGCGAATCCAACGCCATTGCCGTTCCCAGAGCTGTATGGCGCGTTGGAGAACAAGGCTGTGGATGGCCAAGAGAATCCGATTCCTGTGATCAAGGCGAATAAGTTCAGCGAAGTGCAGAAGCACTTGGCGTTGACCAAGCACGTCTACAACCCTCAATCGGTGTTAATTAGCAAAAAATTCTGGGATGACCTGACCGCTGACGAGAAGAAGCTGCTAGGCGATGCGGCGCAAGAGGCGGCTGTCTCTCAGCGTGTGATCAACCGTGCTGCCGTCACCAGGGATTTGGATGATCTGAAGAAGGCAGGCATGCAGGTGACGGAGTTTGCACCTGCCGAGACCGCGAAGTTTGTGGAGAAGATGAAGCCAGTGATCACGAAGTACGCGGTGAATGTAGGCGCCGATGTGGTGAATGATTTCTTGGCTGCTGCGGCTGCGGCGAAGCGTTAATAGACGTGACTGATAGGCTGCAGGTTCGCGCCTGCATGCCTGTGCATGGCGTCTGAATTCGGCCCTTTCAAGATGATGAAGACCCCCATCGCGATCGTAGGAGCGGGCTTGATCGGCCAGGCGCACATGCGGGCGGCCCGCCAAAGCACCCGCGTACAGCTGACCGCCGTGGTTGATCCATCGCCAGCGATTGCAGCGCTGGCTGAGCAAGAGGGCGTTGTTTGCTACAGGTCGATTGAAGAGCTGCTGGCAAAAGATCGGCCCGCGGGCATCGTGTTGGCGACTCCAAATGATTGTCATGTGTCGCAGGCGATGCAGTGCTTGGCCGCTGGATTGCCAGTCTTGTTGGAAAAACCCATTGCCCCAACGGTGCAAGAGGCGCAGGCTCTGGTGGAGGCTTGCGAAAAGAACAGCGGATCGATCTTGATCGGACACCACCGCGCGCACAGCCCGATCATGCAAAAAGCATGCGAGGTTGTGCGAAGCGGGAAACTGGGGCGTTTGGTGGCGTTGCAGGGGAGCGCAACTTTTTTCAAGCCGGATGCGTATTTTGCGCAAGGCCCTTGGCGACGCGAGAAGGGTGGCGGGCCGATCCTGCTCAATATGATCCATGAAGTGCACAGCCTGCGTATGTTGTGTGGAGAAATCATTGCGGTACAGGCTTTCAAAAGCCATGCCGTTCGCGGCTTCCCCGTTGAAGACACGGCAGCGATTACACTGGAGTTCGCCTCTGGCGTGCTGGGCACGTTTTTATTGTCTGATACAGCCGCCAGCGCCCGCAGCTGGGAGCAAACCTCGCAAGAGAATAAGGCCTTCGCCACCTATGAGGACGAAGATTGCTACGTGATCAGCGGCACACAGGGCAGCCTCTCGATTCCGACGATGCGTATGAAAACTTATCATGCGGATCAAGATCGATCTTGGTGGAAGCCTTTTGATGTGAGCCAGATCCGTCTTGATCGAAAGGATCCGATCGAGATGCAGATGGAGCATTTCGGGGCGGTTGTGCGCGGTGAATGCCTGCCTTTGGTGAGCGCGCGTGACGGCTTGAATAATCTACGGGTGACAGAAGCGATTGTGCTGGCTGCACGATCGGGTCAGACCGTCAAACTTGAAGGAAATGAATGATGAAGATTCTTGTGCTTAATGGGATCAATCTCAACATGTTTGGGAAGCGCGACGCTGCCACTTACGGCACGGCGACTTTGGACGATATCAATTCGGCGTGCGAGCGCTTAGGCCACGAGCTGGGCGCTCAGATCGCGTGCTATCAGACAAATTTTGAGGGCGAGATGGTGCAACGTATTCATGCCGCGCACAGCGACGGTACGGCAGCTGTGGTGATTAATGCGGGTGCTTGGACGCACTACAGTATTGGCCTGCGCGATGCACTTGCGATTTTGAAATGCCCCATCATTGAAGTGCACATGAGCAATATTCACGCCCGTGAAGAATTCCGCCACCATTCTGTGATCGCAGCAATTGCCAAAGGGCAGATTGCAGGGTTTGGCGTGGAAAGCTATTTGCTGGGCATCCGAGCCGCAGTCACCGCTGCGAAGACATGACTATCAATTTGATAGCGCTTTGCGCTGATTTTATGCTGGCAAACTGCTGGAACGATCTGAAGTAAATCTCTAAAATGCGCATTGACGGCAACATCGAACTCATCGCCCACATTGGCTGGCCAACCCACAGCTTCAAAGCGCCGTTGATCTACAACCCGTATTTTGAGCAAGCGGGCATCAACGTGCTCGTCACGCCCATGGGCTGCAAGCCAGAGCACTTTCCTGGGTTCTTGCAAAATGTGTTTCAGTTAGAAAATATTCGCGGCGCTTTGATCACCATGCCGCACAAGGTGAGCGTGGTGAGCTTGCTGGATGAGGTCTCGCCGATGGTACGCGTTGCAGGTGCTTGCAATGCCGTGAAGCGCGGTGCGGATGGAAGGTTGTATGGCGATATGTTTGATGGCGAAGGCTTTGTGCGCGGTGTCGTGCGCAAAGGTTTTTCTGTGCAAGGCAAACGCGCACTCGTGGTTGGCGCTGGCGGTGTAGGCAGCGCGATTGTGGCATCGCTGGCTGCTGTTGGCATCGGCGAAGTGGCTTTGTATGATTTGGATGCCGCAAGCTGCGCGGCGCTGGCAGTCCGTATTCGCACCAATTTCCCGACAGTTAAGGTCAGCACCGGTAGCAACGATCCCGCAGGCTTTGATCTGGTGGTGAACGCTACGCCGCTGGGCATGCGAGAGGGCGATCCGCTGCCCTTAGATACCCTGCGCCTGGATGAACGCACCTTCGTTGGGGAGGTGGTCATGACAACAGAGGTGACGGCCTTCCTCGAAGCGGCACGCGCACGCGGCTGCCGCACGCAGGTTGGCACAGACATGCTTTACGAGCAAATCCCCGCTTATCTTGAATTTTTTGATTTGCCCAGCACCACGGCTGAGCGACTACGCGAAGTCTCGCTCGTTTGAATGAATTGGGTCAGAGCCCCATTCATTTGCTTAGAGCTTGATTTTGCCGATGAGGATATCTTTGTACATCACCCAATCGCCCATGAAGCTATAAAGCGGGCGCTTGAAGCTGGCGGGCTTGTTGTGCTCAAAACCAAAATGTCCGATCCACGCGAAGGTGTAGCCGCACAGAAGCCCGGCGAGCAGCCACAGGATATTGCCCGACGCGAACAACATCAGCAGGCAGCCCACGCCAAGGGAGGACCCGACGAAATGCAGGCGGCGGCAGGTGCGATCGCGGTGCTCCGTGAGGTAAAACGGATAAAACTCTGCGAAACTCTTTACCGCTTTCAAGTCAAGGGAGCGCGGAACTGTCGTGTCAATCGTTGCGTGAAAACTGCTCATGCTGATCTCCTTTTCATTCAACTTCGCCGCCAAATTCGGCAATCAGATTATCGATGTATTGATCCAGTAATTTTTCAAACTCGGCCGAAACCACGGGTTGTACGATCGATTGCATGATGTCTGGCAGTGGCACGAACACCGTGGCCTGCACCACTAGCTTGAGCGCCGTGGATTTTTTGCGATCGGTGATCGTCCAGCCACCCGCGACTTGCGCATTGCCGGTGTCCTTCACCGGCGTCCAGATCACCGTGCCCTTTTTGGCATCGGCCTTGTACTTGCTGGCATAGACGGTTTGAATGTTCACCTGTGGCGTGCCGACCTTTTGCATCTCCCACTGAAACACGCCTTTGCCTAAGTCAGTGACAGCCTGCACTTTTGGAAAGTGACTGGCCGATTCAGGCACGTCAGATAGCAGTGCAAACACATCAACAGCTTTGGCTTTGACGGCAAATTCATACTCTAGATCGACTTGGGCGGTGATCGTCATCTCCATTCTCCTCAGGATTGAGTTGCGTGCGGCGTATTGGATTTGTCGGAATGGTCGGTTGGCTGGCTATGCGGCGTCTCGCGCGTGAGCCTTTCTGCAAAAGAGATGCCGATGGCGGAAAGGACAAAGGTAAAGTGAATCACCGCCACCATGGTCACAATTTGGATATTCTCTAAACTCAAGTCGCCACTGAGATAGGTTTTCAAGGCATGGACGCCTGATATAGAAATGATGGCAAAGGCCAGTTTCAGTTTGAGGTTGTAAGTGTTGACATGATCGAGCCAGTCGGGCTTCTTCATATCGGTTTTGTCAAAGTGCCCGGTGGTTACAAACAGCGAGACACCCGCCAAAGCCACCACCCAAACCAATTGCGCCACCATTGTCATGTCGACCAACTCGAGCACCTTGATGATGAGATCAATCTTCTCCAGGCTGCCAAACAGCAAGGTGTTCATGAGCTTGTAGGTTTCCAGCAAGAATTTGCCAAGGATCCCGAAAATGATCGCTACCAGCCCAACATAGAAAAACAGCATGATGATACGCATGCTGTAGAGCAGCGAGCCAACGCCTGAGAGTAGTTTTTCCATAGTATTTCTAGATAAAAGTTTAAATCGATGCGTTTTGCGAAGCTGGCCACAATGACAGCCGCACTTATCCCGCAAGAATGCGATTGTGCCATCGCTATTTACAGAATTCATCGATCGTGTTTGAATCAACAAAATACACTTTTTCTAAATGGAGACCGCTTTGACCCAACCCGCACCCCGCTTAACTGCTGCCGACTTTGACCAAGAGCTGCTGATCTTGTTTGATGCCTACGTTCATGGCGATTTGGATCGACGCGGTTTCTTAGACCGTGCACAAAAATTCGCGGTGGGCGGACTCACTGCAGTGGGCATTCTTGCCTCGCTGCAACCGAACTTCGCTTTTGCACAGGTCAGCGCCAAAGATGACCGTCGCATTCAAACCGAGATGGTCACGATTGCTTCGCCCAATGGCTATGGCAGCATCAAAGCCTATGTGGCTAAGCCTGCGGGCAGCACAGCGAAGTTGCCCAGCGTTTTGGTGATTCACGAGAATCGCGGTTTGAATCCGCATATTGAAGATATTGCCCGCCGATTGGCACTTGATGGCTATCTGGCCATGGCCCCTGATGCGCTCACCCCGCTGGGTGGCTACCCAGGCGATGAAGATAAAGCCCGCACGGAGTTTGCCAAGCTTGATCAAGCCAAGACGCGCCAAGACTTTTTGGCCAGCTACGCCGCACTCAAAGCGCGCGCCGACTGCTCAGGCAAAGTGGGTGCTGTTGGTTTTTGCTACGGCGGGGGTGTGGTGCATTTCCTGTCCACTCAGTTGCCAGACTTAGCTGCAGGCGTGCCGTTTTATGGCAATCACCCGGCTGCTGAGGAAGCGGTCAAGGTCAAAGCGCCGCTGCAAATTCACTTTGCTGGTGTTGACGAGCGCATCAATGCGGCTTGGCCGGCCTATGAAGCGGCGCTAAAAGCGGCAAATGTGCGGCATGCAGCGCACATTTACCCCAACACTCAGCACGGCTTCAACAACGATACGACGCCGCGCTTCGATGCGCCGGCTGCAAAACTGGCATGGGAGCGCACCATGGGCTTCTTCAAGCAGAATTTAAGCTAAAGCCGCTTCTGATTGACGCACCGCCTCACTCGCCAGGGTGAGTGAGCGCAGGCGTAATGCCGGATCGTGCACGTCGCAGACGAGCATCAGTTCATCGGCCTCAGTTTGATCGAGCAGATTTTGCAAACCTTCTCTCACGGTTTTGGGTGAACCGATCACGCCTGCAGCCAAGAAGTCTGCAATCGCAGTGCGCCCAGCGTGATCAAGATGTGAGATGAAATCAGCGTCCGGCAGGGGCAACTTGCCGCGCCGGCCTGTCAAGATGCCATAGATGCGCTGGTAAACACTGCTGGCCAAAAATTGGGCTTCTTCATCGGTGGGCGCGGCGATCAGGGGCACGCCGATGATGGCGTAGGGCTTGGCCAGTTGGGCAGACGGCTTGAAGGTACGGCGATAAATATCCAATGCCTGCAGCAGCATCGCGGGTGCGAAGTGTGAGGCAAAGGCATAGGGCAAGCCCATTTGAGCCGCTAATTGTGCGGAGAACAGGCTTGAGCCGAGCAGCCAAATCGGCACCTGCGTGCCTGCCCCGGGATTAGCCGTAATTCGCTGGCCTTCATGGGCGGGTGCAAGATAGCTCATCAATTCGGCCACTTCTTGCGGAAAATCGTCGGCGCTTTCAGTGCGGCTGCGGCGCAGGGCGCGCATGGTGTGGGGGTCAGTACCGGGGGCGCGGCCAAGACCTAAGTCAATGCGACCGGGATACAGCTCTTCAAGCGTGCCAAAGGCTTCGGCCACCACCAGCGGCGCATGGTTGGGCAGCATGATGCCGCCTGAGCCAACACGGATGGTTTGGGTACCACCCGCAATATGGCCAACGAGAACAGCGGTGGCAGAGCTTGCGACGCCAGCCATGTTGTGGTGTTCTGCCAACCAATAGCGTTTGAAGCCTAAGCGCTCCACGTGCCGGGCAGTTTGCAATGCGATTTGCAAAGCCTGTGCGGTCGTACCGCCATCGCGCACCGCCACCAGATCGAGCATGGATAAGGGCGTTTCTGACAAGTTCTTCATGATGTTTTATGCCTTAAAGCCTGATGATATTTGTGCAACATGCTATAAAAATAGTAGCGTCTCTATTCAATGGCATTAGCGGTTATGGATTTTCATTGCCCGCTCGACCTCGCGTTTACCTTCGCGCTCTGCGACCGTATTGCGCTTGTCATGCTCAGCCTTGCCTTTGGCCAGCGCAATTTCGCATTTCACGCGACCGCTTTTCCAGTGCAGATTGATGGCAACTAGGGTGTAGCCTTTTTGCTCCACTTTGCCGATCAGGCGGCGGATTTCTTCTTTTTTCATGAGCAGCTTGCGGCTGCGCAAGGCATCGGGATGAACATGGGTAGAGGCGGTTTTGAGCGGGTTGATCTGGCAGCCCATGACAAACAGCTCGCCATTGCGAATGATCACGTAGCCATCGGTAAGCTGCACCTTGCCGCTGCGCGCCGCTTTTACCTCCCAGCCTTCCAGCACCATGCCGCACTCATACCGCTCCTCAAAGAAGTAGTTGAATGCAGCTTTTTTGTTGTCGGCAATGCGGCCAACGGGATCGGTCTTAGGTTTGGCCATGTCGTCAGTTTGGGGGCAGGGCGGGAAATTACAATGCGAACAACCAAGCCCATTGCCTGATTGTAAGAGCGCCCTGATTTTGAACCGAGTCCACAAGTCCGTCCTGATTTGGTATAGCGCCCAGCAAATGTTTGATCTGGTGTCGGATGTGGCGAGTTACCCGCAGTTTCTGCCTTGGTGTGACCAAACGCGCATTGTGCAGCGCCATACCGATGGGCACACCGCCGAGATTGGCCTGAATTTTCGTGGCCTTCGCCAAAGCTTTACAACGCGCAATACGCATGTGCAGCTCTTGGGTGGCGTGATGGAAGAGCACCTGCAACTGATCAGTGGCCCGTTTTCGCTGCTTGAAGGATGCTGGCGATTCACTCCTGTGGGCGGCGCCGACCTGGGTTCTTGCAAGGCCGAGTTGGATCTGAGCTACGACTTCGATAGCCCGGCCATGGCTACCTTGGTGGGCCCAGTGTTTGACTGGATTGCCAAGAACTTGGTGGATGCATTTGTCAAGCGTGCCGAAAGCACTTATGGTTAATTCGCCCGCTCGCGTGTGCGTGCTGTTGGTGTACTCGCCAGCGCCAAGGCGGATGCATGCACTCACGCTCAGCCTGCCCCCGGGTGGATGTGTGCGCGACGCACTGGCCCTTGCCGTGCACGATGAGCGCTTTGCCAATCTGCCTGAGGGTGCCAGCTACGGCGTGTGGAATCGCCGGGTTCATGTGAGCCAAGCCCTGATGGACGGGGATCGATTAGAAATCTATCGCCCCTTGCGTGTGGACCCCAAAGTCGCCCGCCGCGAGCGCTTCAAAAAGCAGGGTGCAAAGTCTGCGGGATTGTTTGCCACGCGCAGACCCGGGGCAAAAGCAGGGTATTGACGCTAAGCGCGCTGGGGTTTTGGGTGGCGCCAGAGTGACTTGCCAAAGTGCATGTACTCAGGTAAGGCGGGGCTCTTTTCTTTCATTCAGGAGACTGTCATGACCATTGCCAAAATTATTGAAATCAGCTCTAGCAGCAAAAAAAGCTTTGAAGACGCGATCAATGTCGGCATTGCGCGCGCATCGGAGTCGGTCAACGACATTCAAGGCGCTTGGGTGCAAGAGCAAAAAGTGGTCGTCTCCAAAGGCAAGGTGGTGGAATACCGCGTGCAAATGAAAGTGACTTTTGTCTTGCAGGGCAAGGCTGCTGCGAAGAAGAAATGAGCCCCCCACTAGCTGGGATCAAAATTCCCAGCTAAAGCCTGCAAAGGCCGTGGCGCATGTGCAGCACAAGCCTGCTTCGCCAAGGAGGATATGTCGTTTCATCCCGATGTCTGCGCTGCTTGAAATCGATTGGATTCGAGCATATCCAGAGCAAACACTATCAAATCAGTAGCGATTTGCGTAGCAAATACGACGGCTGACTGCCATTTTGAGCATCAAAAAGCGCTAATCCTGCGCCAGGAAGCCACCCGATTGCCGCTTCCACAGCCGTGCATAGTGACCATCCAGCGCCAGCAGCTGCCCATGGCTGCCTTGCTCAATGATGCGACCTGCATCCATCACGATCAGGCGATCCATGCGGGCAATGGTGGAGAGGCGGTGGGCAATTGCAATCACGGTTTTGCCATGCATCAGGGATTCAAGCTGATCTTGAATCGCCGCTTCGATCTCGCTATCGAGCGCAGAGGTGGCTTCATCGAGAACGAGGATGGGCGCGTTTTTCAGCACCACGCGCGCCAACGCCACGCGCTGGCGCTGGCCGCCTGAGAGTTTGACGCCGCGCTCGCCGGCATGCGCTTCGTAGCCAGTGTTGCCTTTGTAATCGCGCAGACTGAGGATGAACTCATGCGCCTGCGCCTGGCGCGCCGCCTGCTCAATCTGCGTCTGCGATGCCTGCGGGCGGCCATAGCCGATATTGGCCGCAATCGAGCGGTGCAGCAGCGAGGTGTCTTGCGTGACCAAACCGATAGCGGCGCGCAAGCTCTCTTGCGTCACCTCGCGCACATCTTTCCCATCAATCAAAATGCGGCCAGCTTCCACATCAAAAAAGCGCAGCAGCAGATTCACCAACGTGGATTTGCCCGCCCCCGAGCGCCCCACAATGCCCACGCGTTCACCCGCTTGAATGTGCAGCGAGAGATCGTCAATCACAGGGGCTATGTTGGCCTCTTGCGCACGTCCATACGAAAAGCGCACGCCTTCAAAGCGAATCTCAGAGCGCGATACAACCAGCTCGCTTGCCTGCGGCGCATCGAGCATACGGCGAGGCACAGCCAGCGTCTCCATACCTTCTTGCACGGTGCCCACATTTTCAAAAATGCCGCTCACCTCCCAGCTCACCCAGCCAGCCATATTTGAAACCTGCCAGACCAGGGGCAGCGCCGTGGCCACAATCGCGGGGCTGATATCGCCGCGCAGCCAAAGCCACACGCTGATCCCCGCCGTGCCCACCAGCAGCAGTGCATTCATCATCGTGAGCGTGAACATGAAGCCAGTGATCATGCGCATGTGATCCGCAATGCGCACGCGATGCTCGTCAATCGATTCGCGCACATAGGCATCTTCGTCGCGCGTGCGGGCAAAGAGCTTCACCGTGAGGATATTGCTGTAGCTGTCCACCACGCGTCCCATCACCGCCGAGCGCGCCTCGCTGCTCACCTTAGCCAGATCGCGCAAGCGTGGCACAAAGTAACGCAGAAATACCGCATAGCCTGTGATCCAGAGCAGCATCGGGATGGCAAGCCGCGCATCGGTGGCCAGCATCAGTGCTAGCGAGCTCAGGCCGTACACCAAGATGTACCACACCGCGCGAATGCTCGCGACCACGCTCTCGCGCAGAGAATTGGCCGTGTTCATCACGCGGTTGGCAATGCGACCGGCAAAATCATTTTGAAAAAAAGCCCAGCTCTGCCTGAGCACATGCCAATGGCTCTGCCAGCGAATCAGCGTCGTCACACCCGGAATCACCGCGCTGTTGCGCACCAAGCTATCGAGTAGCATCACGGTTGGCCGGCCAATCAAAATCAGCAGCGCCATACCGATCAGCATGGGCATCTGCTCAGCCAATGCCGCCGTGCGATCCGCAGCCGTCATCAGGCTCACCATGCGGCCAATAAACACCGGAATCAGCAAATCCACCAGCGCCACACACAAGCCCGTGAGCAGCATGGCGATATAGAGCCATTTGGTTTGGCGCACAAAGTGCCAGTAAAAGCCCATCAGCGAGGGCGGCGGGCCGGTTTCAGCCGTTTCAAGTGGAGCGTGAACGCGGTTGACTAGATTTTCGAAGCGTTTGAACATGGGGAATGCCTAAGCTGGCCGGCGCGGCTTGTGGCTGCGCTGGCCGGTGAAGTGAATCAAGGGGATACTTGATTCTAGGGGCTGGGTATGTGGGAAAGTTAATGGCGCCTTAAGATTCTTGGGGCGAATCGCATGATGACTTTTCATTGCTATGCATTAATCTGGGCCAGCAGATCAAAAGGCATAAAAAACGCCCCGAAGGGCGTTTCTGGGAAAGTAACAAAAGATCAGAGAACCTTCGCAATACTCGCGCAGACGTGGTCGATGTTTTTGCTGTTGAGGGCTGCCACGCACATGCGGCCGGTGTCTGTGCCATAGACGCCGAATTCATTGCGCAGGCGCACCATTTGGTCTTTGGACAGACCGCTGTAGCTGAACATGCCGATTTGCGTGGTGATGAAGCTCATGTCTTGCTCCACACCGGCGGCTTTGAGCTTTTCCACAAAGGCGCTGCGCATGGCCTTGATACGCACGCGCATTTCAGCCAGCTCTTGTTCCCACATCTTGCGCAGATCGGGTGTGTTGAGCACCATGGCGCAGACCGTGCCGCCGTGCGTGGGCGGGTTGGAATAGTTGGTGCGGATCATGATTTTGAGCTGAGAGAGCACGCGGTCGCACTCTTCTTTGCTGGTGCAGGCCACGCTCAAGGCACCGACGCGCTCGCCGTAGAGAGAAAAGCTCTTGGAAAAGCTGGTCGAAACGAAGAAATTCAGGCCAGCCGCCACGAATTTACTGATGACTGCGCCGTCTTCCGCGATGCCGTAGCCAAAGCCTTGGTAGGCCATGTCGAGGAAGGGGGTGAGTTGGTTGGCTTTGACGACGGCGATCACTTGATCCCAATCGGCAGCAGAAATGTCGTAGCCTGTGGGGTTATGGCAGCAAGCATGTAGCACGATGATGGTGCCCGGTGCGGCGGCTTTGAGTGCAGCCAGCATGCCTTCAAAATTCACGCCGCGCTTGGCGGCGTCGTAGTAAGGGTAGCTCTCAACCACGAAGCCAGCTTGCGAAAACAGGGCACGATGGTTTTCCCAGCTCGGGTCAGAAATCAATACTTTGGCATTGGGCGAGACTTTCTTCAAAAAGTCCGCACCAATTTTCAGGCCACCCGTGCCGCCAATGCCCTGCACCGTGGAGACGCGGCCAGAAGTCTCCATTACTGACCCCACCCCCTCCACCAAGCCATTGACGCCGCTGTCATAAGCCGCGATGCCGTCAATCGGCAGATAACCACGCGCTTTGGGCGCAGCGGCCATTTGCCTTTCAGCCTCTTGCACGCATTTCAGGAGAGGGAGTTTGCCGTTGTCGTCGTAGTACACGCCAACCCCGAGATTGACCTTGTTGGGGTTGGTATCGGCATTGAATTGGTCGTTCAAACCCAGGATCGGGTCGCGGGGCGCCATTTCGACGGCGGAAAAGAGAGACATGGAATTCCTTTTTCGGGTAATCTGTTGGGTTGCCCATATTTTATCGTTGCACCGCCGCAAAGCTGTGAAAAAGTCATGCCAGAAGTCATAGAAGTTATTCCTGAAGAGAAGGTGGGTAAATTTGTGAGCTACCCCGGCTCGCCGTTTGAGCTGTTCCAGCCTTATCCGCCAGCGGGGGATCAACCCACGGCGATTGCGCAACTTGTGGACGGCATCAAGGATGGCGAGGTGTTTCAGACTCTGCTGGGCGTCACCGGCTCGGGCAAGACGTTTACGATGGCCAATGTGATTGCGCAAATGGGGCGGCCTGCGATTGTTTTCGCGCCGAATAAGACCTTGGCTGCGCAGCTGTATTCCGAATTCCGCGAATTCTTTCCCAAGAATGCCGTGGAATATTTTGTGAGCTATTACGATTACTACCAGCCCGAGGCTTATGTGCCGCAGCGGGATTTGTTCATTGAGAAAGATTCCGCCATCAATGAGCATATTGAGCAAATGCGCCTGTCTTGCACGAAGAGCATTCTGGAGCGACGCGATGTGATCATCGTGGCCACCGTGAGCGCGATTTACGGTATCGGTGAGCCTGAGAGCTACCACCGCATGATCATGACGCTTCGCGTGGCCGACAAAATGGGTCAGCGCGATGTGATTGCGCAGCTCATCCGTATGCAATACCAACGCAACGACATGGAGTTTTCACGCGGCATTTTCCGTGTGCGCGGCGACACGATTGATATCTTTCCCGCCGAGCATTCTGAGCTGGCCATTCGCATTGAACTGTTTGATGATGAAATTGAATCCTTAAGCCTTTTTGATCCGCTCACAGGCCGCGTTCGCCAGAAAATCCCGCGCTTCACCGTCTATCCGCGCAGCCATTACGTCACGCCGCGTGATCGGGTGTTGATCGCCGTGGAGACGATCAAGCTGGAGCTGGCTGATCGTTTGAAAGAGCTGGTGGGTATGGGCAAACTCGTGGAGGCGCAGCGCCTAGAGCAGCGCACGCGCTTTGATTTGGAAATGCTCAGCGAAGTGGGCCACTGCAAAGGCATTGAAAATTACACGCGCCATCTCTCCGGCGCTGCGGTGGGCGCACCGCCTTCCACACTCACGGATTACATGCCCAAAGATGCGCTGATGTTTTTGGATGAAAGCCACCAGATGATCGGCCAACTGAGCGCCATGTACAACGGCGACCGCTCGCGTAAAACGACGCTGGTGGAATACGGCTTTCGCCTGCCCAGCGCTCTGGACAATCGCCCGCTCAAGCTCGAAGAATTTGAGCAGCGCATGCGCCAATGCATCTTCGTGAGCGCTACGCCCGCAGCGTATGAGAAAGAGCATGCAGGGCAGGTGGTGGAGCAGCTGGTTCGACCCACGGGCTTGGTGGATCCCGAGGTGGAGGTGCGCCCGGCCACGCATCAGGTGGACGATGTGTTGCAGGAAATTCGTATCCGCTCGGAGAAAAACGAGCGCGTGCTGATCACCACGCTCACCAAGCGCATGGCCGAGCAGCTCACCGATTATTTGAGCGACAACGGGGTGAAGGTGCGTTATCTGCACAGCGACGTTGACACGGTGGAGCGTGTGGAAATTTTGCGCGATCTGCGCCTAGGTGCCTTTGATGTGCTGGTGGGCATCAACCTGCTGCGCGAAGGTCTGGATATTCCCGAAGTCTCACTCGTGGCGATTCTGGATGCCGATAAAGAAGGCTTTTTGCGCTCTGAGCGCAGTTTGATTCAGACGATTGGCCGCGCAGCGCGCAATCTCAATGGCCGAGCGATCTTGTATGCCGATCGCATGACCGATTCCATGACCAGAGCGATGGGTGAGACCGAACGTCGCCGTATCAAACAAACTCAGTTCAACCTAGACAACGGCATCACGCCGACCAGCATTATCAAAAAGGTCAAAGATCTGATTGACGGCGTTTACAGCGAGAAAGCCAGTAAAGAAATGGCCAAACGCGATCTGGACCGCGCCCATGTAGAGGACATGAGCGAACGCGACATCGGCAAGCGCATCAAGCAACTAGAAAAACAAATGATGGATCATGCAAAAAACCTAGAGTTCGAAAAAGCCGCCCGTGTGCGCGACAGCCTAGCGCTCTTGCGTGAGCAGGCCTTTGGTGCGACGGGGACGGACAACATTGCGCCGATCCGCTCTTGAGGCCTCATTTTTAAGGATAATCGGGTCTTAGCCCTTATATATATTGCGCAGAATGCTATTAAATATATAGCAACATTGCAACGATATTCAGCAAACGTAGGAACTAGCGAAGTCGGTTCAACTGATACTGGAGTTGCGCCTTCACCTCTGGCCATTCGCCTTGGGTCAGGCTGTACATCACGGTGTCTCGAATCGTGCCGTCGCGCCGCATGGCGTGGCCGCGAATCACCCCATCTTTTCGGGCCCCTAGTCGCTCAATGGCTTGTTGGCTGGCAAAGTTGAAATTGTCGGTGCGCCATCCAACCACGTTGCATTGCAGCGCTTCAAATGCATGGGTCATGAGCATCAGTTTGCAGCAAGTGTTCACATGCGTGCGCTGCGTGCTTTTGGCATACCACGTGTAGCCAATTTCAAGGCGACGCACGACAGGCAAAATGTCGTGATAACTGCTTGAACCGATGACTTTGCCCGAAGCTTCTTCGATCACGGCGAAAGCAAAGCGGTCTGCCATGTTGTGCGCGGTTTCAATGTAAGCACGCACGTTCTCAGGCTCAGGCACGGAGGTAACGCGCAGCTTCCACAACTCGCCATCCATCGCCGCTTGGCGAATCCCTTCTTCATGCGAGAGCGCAAGTGGCTCCAAGCGAATGCCGCGCATTTGAAGTGTGGCTGGAGAAACGAAGGGCGTTGATGACATCACAGATTCATTCACTATAAATTCAATAGCGATTTAGGCAATAAATACGAGGACAATCCACGTATTTGGCGTCTTATCTGCCTCTTTGGTTCATAAAAACCAGTTTTTCGAAGAGCGTCACGTCTTGCTCGTTTTTCAGCAGCGCGCCCACCAGCGGCGGCACGGCGATCTTGTCGTCTTTGCTGTGCAGAGCGTCAAGCGGGATATCTTCGGCCACCAGTAATTTGATCCAGTCGAGCAGCTCAGAAGTAGAGGGTTTTTTCTTGATACCCGGCAGATTCCGTACGTCGTAGAAGGTTTTCATCGCCGCGCCGAGCAACTCTTTCTTCAGTCCGGGGAAGTGCACGTCCACGATCTGCTGCATGGTGGTGGCTTCTGGGAATTTAATGTAGTGGAAGAAAC
>JANPAK010000162.1:0-3245 GCA_031429925.1 Variovorax sp. | reverse complement strand
GAAAAATCGCTGGCCGTTGACAACATCTTTGTCTTTTTGATGATCTTCACCTACTTTGCAGTGCCTCCGGCCTATCAAAAGCGCGTCTTGATGATCGGCATCATTGGGGCTATTGTTTTGCGCACGATCATGATCCTGATTGGGGGCTGGTTGTTGCAGCAATTCCACTGGATTCTGTATATCTTCGGCGCTTTCTTGGTCCTCACGGGCGTCAAAATGTGGTGGGCTGCTGGCAAAGAGCAATCCCTCGACGACAACCCCGCTCTGAAGCTGCTGCGCAAGATCTTGCCTGTCAGCAAAAACTATGACGGCGAAAAATTCTGGACCATGGAAAATGGCAAGAAAATCGCTACGCCGCTGTTCATGGTGATTTGCTTGGTGGCCTTGACCGACGTGATTTTTGCAGTGGATTCGATCCCCGCGATTTTTGCGATCACAGACGATCCTTTCATCGTGCTCACTAGCAACGTGTTCGCGATCCTAGGCTTGCGTGCGATGTACTTTTTGTTGGCTGCAGTCGCCAGCAAGTTCCACCTGTTGACCTACGGTTTGGCGATCATTCTGGTTTTCATAGGCACCAAGATGATGTTGATCGATATTTTCAAAATCCCCGTGGTGATCTCGCTCTTGGTGGTGATTGGCGTGTTAGCCGTTACCATGATCTGGAGCGTGAGAACCTCGCCGAAAGACGAAGCTTCGAAAAGCTAAGGCTATGCTGGCCGGCCATCCTTCGTGATGGCTCAAAGCTTCAAAGGGCGATCTTCGGGTCGCTCTTTTTGTTTCAAACCAGCAATCGCCCTTGATGGATCACCTCCGTGCCATCCAGAGCAACGCTGCAATGCTTCATCGGCAGATCAAAGTGGCCGAGCGTGTAGCGCCCGGCCGTCTCATTTGCGCCCGTGCTATAGAGAAAACTGCCAGCGGCTGCGCGTAATTCAGTGCCGTTGAAGTCGCGCTTGTCAAACATGGCCATGCTGTCAAAACGCGCAGCAGCGTTCAGGCCGTAGCCCACGTGGGAGACGGCATAGGCGGCGCGGTGACCATCGCGTGCTTCCCAAGCGGCCAGGTATTCCCGCATGAGCTGAGCGTCAACGCCTGCGCCCTCAATCCTGGTGATGTGATCATTCTCAATCGTGAGCGCGATCGGTTGTTCGATGTAGCGTTTGAAAGCGAGATTCACATCACCGACGCCCAGCACCAAATGGCCACTGACGCTGCCGGCTTTAGGAAAAGCCAGCACCAGTCCGCCAGGGAAATGCGTCATCGTGCCCGGCTTGACGGTATAGCCCCAATTGCCACCGCCGGGCGCACCCTCTAACGCAATCCGTAGATCGGTGCCCGCCGCGCTGGTCACATGCATGGCCTTGGCAGAGCGCAAACGCTTGCTATGGGCTTTGACCACTTGCTCCAGCGCTTCATCAGGCAACAGACGGCACAGCGCTTCGGGATGCTCGTTGCTGATATAGATCACGCGCGGCTGGCTCACGCCATTGCCCTTCAAAATCGCGGGCAACTCGGGCGCATGCATCAGGCCCTCCACGGTGCAGTCAATCACCAAATGACAGGCAGCCAACGCTTGCACGACCGGAGCGATGCCCGCCAGCGCAACGCTCGCGCCGGTCGAGCGGATGATGGGCGTGGTTGCGCCGTGCGGCGCTGGCAAGCTTGGCAAGGTCAATGAGAACGTTTGTGCGCCCACCCGGGCACATGCATGGCGCATCGCCTCCAGCAGTTCAGAGCGTGATAGGCTCTCGCCAAGAATCGCCGCGGTCTCACCCGCTTGCAAGGCGCAGCGGCGCAACAGGGCCTCAAAAGTATCGATCCAATGGGGTTCGAGACGCACGGGGTAAGTCATGATGCAGCGTGGGGCGTTTAGGTTGCGGGCATACTACCCCAAATTGCTAAAAACATCGACTGTGTCCGATACCCTCCTCCCACCTCATTCCGCGCCAAGCGCGCAAGCCCTGCGGTCCGCGCTGGCTTTGTTTGCGACGGGCGTGACCATCGTCACCACCCGAGCAGCGGATGGCAGCGCGATTGGCTTAACGGCCAATTCCTTCAATTCTGTCTCCCTCACACCGCCCTTGGTCTTGTGGAGCTTGGGGACCAAGGCCGGTTCACTTCAAGCCTTTTTGCAAGCCAAACACTATGCCATTCACGTGCTGTCCGTTGAGCAGCAGCCCCTGGCTGAGCGCTTTGCGAGCAAGCTTGACGATCGCTTTGCAGGCGTGAGCTTCAACGAAGGTTTGGGCGGCGTACCGATTCTTTCTGGCTGCGCAGCGGTCTTTCAATGCACGAATCGCAGCCAGTATCCCGAAGGTGATCATGTGATTTTGGTCGGCGAAGTATTGGCTTGCCAGCACGATGCCGCGAGCTCGCCCCTGCTGTTTCATGGCGGCAAGTTTTACACGGAGCATCCGTTGTAAGCTTGGGGGATGCCTCCTTCATCCGCGCCCATCCGTAGAGATCATCTCGATAGCCTGGCCATCACGCTGTTGCTGGCCTGCTGTTTATTTTGGGGCTTTCAGCAGGTTTTGGCCAAAGCAACCTTGGCAGAAGTGCCTCCCGTCTTTCAATCCGCGTTTCGCGCGATCGGCGCCACGCTTTTACTCATCGTCTGGTGCCGCTGGCGTGGCATTGCGCTTTTTGTGCGCGACGGGACGCTCTGGGTGGGCCTGCTCGCAGGCAGTTTGTTCAGCTTTGAATTCGCCTGCATTTATTTGGCGCTCAGCCACACCGGTGCATCGCGGGTGACGGTATTTCTCTACACTTCGCCGTTTTGGGTAGCGGCACTGCTGCCTCTGTTCGTAAAAGCGGAGCGCCTAAGCCGCATGCAATGGCTGGGCTTGAGCTGCGCCTTTGCGGCAGTGGTGTTTGCGCTTTGGGAAAGCTTGCAAAAAGCAGGCGCGGGGCGCTTGGGGGATGTTTTGGCTTTGCTCGCAGGCGCTTCTTGGGGCTTGACCACGGTGACGATTCGAGCGACCTCTTTGGGCAAAGTCAGCGCTGAGCGCTTGCTGTTTTACCAATTGGCCTGCAGCGCCGTCTCCCTCCCTGTCGTGTCGCTGGCGTTTGGGGAGCATTGGCCCGCCATGACGCAGCTCAGTGCCTTTGCATGGCTCTCGCTTTTTTTACAAACGGCGGTCGGTGCATTTGCCAGCTACTTGACGTGGATGTGGATGCTCATGCGCTACCCGGCCGCAAAGATGAGCGCCTTCGTGTTTCTTACGCCTGTGTTCGCACTGCTG
>JANPAK010000161.1:0-12122 GCA_031429925.1 Variovorax sp. | reverse complement strand
CAGAGGCTGCCATCGGCGCGGATGGCGAGCGAATGGCGCGAGCCGGTGGCAATAGCGATTGCGCCTTGAAAGATGGCGCCCCAGCGATCAGCTTTGTCGCCCAAACCGTGAAAGGCGAGTGGGCCAAAACGATTACCGCCTGTGCCCATCACCACACCGTCGCGCCGCAAGTGGATGGCGTGGCCAGTATGGGCTTTTACAGCTACAGCGTCGCGTGCCGTGGCGACGAATTCGGTGGTGGTGGTGAGCTTGCCGTCGCCATATTGGCCACGATGAGCCAGGCCTTTGACGTAAAGCGTGCCATCGCGTTGAATGTAGTAATCGGCGCTGTCACCCATACACGCGTCGATCACGTCTTGCGCAATTCGCTTTGCCGCCGCACCGCCCACACTATGCCACAAGGCCCCGGCGGTATCCATCGCAAACCAGCCCGATGCGCCCGCAGCAAAGCGCTTCACGCCGCGCATGAGTGTGGTGGCGCGTTCGGGCTGATCAGTCCAAGTCAGCAAGGTGCCATCGGCGAGTAAGGCGAAAAACGCCTTATCACTCACGCCGAGTTGCACCACGCCCGCCATCATGCGAGCGGGCTGGCCGCGCCCTAGCCAGCCGTATGCCACATTGCCTTGCAGTGCCATGTGGCGCTCGTAGTAAGAGGCAAGGCTTGGGCTGGAGCTATCGGCTTGGGCTATGGTGGTGGAGGTCATGAGCGTCAGGACAATGAGCAGCATACGCAGCGGTATAGCACCGGCAATAGCAACCAGGGATGACATTGTTGTGAAGACGATATTCATTGAACAGCAACTTGTATCGCTTGCGCGGAAGGCAAAGACCCATGACACGTCAAAAAAGCGATGCTATGGGGCACTGGGCGCAAAGACTGCTTGCTCCATCGCCGTAAGCAGCGCCTCGGGTGGCTGAGCGCCTGAGATGCCGTATTGCCGGTTAATGATATAAAAAGGCACACCGTTGATGCCGATACGGCGCAGTTCGGCGTCTTGCGCGGCCACCTCCTGCTGCGCAGCTTTATCCTGTAAAACGACATGAGAGGCTTCTGGCGGCATGCCCGCTTGCGTTGCGATGCGCTGGAGTGTGGCGTCTTGCGTGAGGTCTGCGCCTTCGCAGAAATAGGCTTTCAGCAATGCTTCTTTTAGGATGTTCTGTCTGCCGCCGGTTTCGTCACTCTTCAGGGCTGCGGCAAGCAGTGCGTGGGCCTTTAGGGTGTTGGGCTGACGGGCAATTGCCTTGAAATCTAAATCAAGGCCGTCTTTCTTACCTTCGCCGCTCACGCGCTCATAGATGCCGCCGCCGTCGGGTGAGCCAAATTTGCGCTGAAGATAGTCCCTGCGGCTCATGCCGCTATCAGGAAGATCGGGGTTGAGCTGAAAAGGCAGCCAGCTGACGTGTGACGCAGGCTGCTCGGGGTGCGCTTTGGCGAAGAGGTCGAGCGCAGTTTCCATGCGGCGCTTGCCGATGTAGCACCAGGGGCAGACGACGTCGCTGACGACTTCAATTCGCAGTTGAGGCATATTGAGTTGCTATGAAATAGAGAGCGTCTTGCGCATGTGTTTAAAGGGCCGCCGGCTAAAATCGCGTAAAAAAGAAGTTCAAACTTCGCGCCTTAGCGCTGGGAAGAGAATAACATCGCGAATGCTGGGGCTGTTGGTCAGCAGCATCATGAGGCGGTCAATGCCGATACCGCAACCACCAGTGGGGGGCATGCCGTATTCCAACGCACGAACAAAATCTTGGTCGTAAAACATGGCCTCGTCGTCGCCGGCCTCTTTGGCATTGGCCTGGGCATGAAAGCGAGCCGCTTGTTCTTCGGCATCGTTGAGCTCAGAAAACCCATTGCCGAATTCGCGGCCAGTGATGTAGAGCTCAAAACGCTCGGTGATGTCAGGGTTACTGTCGCTGGCGCGAGCCAGCGGCGAGATTTCTGTGGGATGGTTGCAGATATAGGTGGGGTTGATCAGTTTTTCTTCGACCACTTCTTCGAAGTACATCACTTGCAGGCTAGCGATGCTGCGAGTTGAGAGCTTGTCGTTTGCCTCAGTTTTGCCGAGCTTGCCTAGCGCGTTGGTTAGCCAGTCTCTGCTGTCGGCGCCTGCTTCACCTGCTTGCGTGTGCGCGATGATGGCGTCGCGGATGGACAGGCGTGCGAAAGGTTGGGCCAGATCGATACTGTGCGTGGTTGCGCCCAGGTGATAGGGAAGTGTCGTGGTGCCAGTGGCTTTGAAAGCAACGTCGCGGATCAGTTGCTCAGTGAAATCCATCAAGTCGTGGTGATTCCAATACGCCGCATAGAACTCCATCATAGTGAACTCAGGGTTATGGCGCACCGAAATGCCTTCGTTGCGGAAGTTGCGGTTGATCTCAAACACCCGCTCAAAGCCACCGACAACGAGTCGTTTCAAATACAGTTCGGGAGCGATGCGCAGGAACATTTCTTGATCGAGCGCATTGTGATGCGTGGTAAACGGTTTGGCATTGGCGCCGCCGGGAATCGGATGCAGCATGGGCGTTTCCACTTCCAGAAAGCCATGCTCCACCATGAAGTTGCGAATGCTGCTCACGCCCTTGCTGCGTGCGCGGAAGCGCTCACGAGCAACTTCATCGGTAATTAGATCAACATATCGTTGGCGATACTTCACTTCCTGATCTGCGATGCCGTGGAATTTGTCGGGCAGGGGGCGTAGGCTTTTGGTTAGCAAGCGCAGCTGCGTGACCAGCACCGACAGCTCGCCGGTCTTGGTCTTGAAAAGCTTGCCTTCAGCGCCAACGATGTCGCCCAAATCCCAATGTTTGAAGGCTTCGTAATCGGCTTCGGGGATGTTGTCTTTGCTCACATAGAGCTGGATGCGGCTGGGGTTCTCGACCGTGATGTGCTCAGAAATTACGCTACTGGAGCCGTCTTGCACAGTCGCAAAGCTGGCCTTACCCATCACACGCTTGAGCATCATGCGGCCAGCCACGACGACAGGAATCGATGCGGCATCGCTGCCGGGCATCTCTAGTTTGTCGTAAGTGCTGTGCAGATCAAACGCTTTGTGCTGCGGCTTGAAATTGTTGGGAAACGCGATGCCTTGCTGGCGAATGGTGGCGAGCTTGCTGCGGCGCTCCGCAATCAGTTGGTTCTCGTCGAGGACGGGGGCAGCGGGGGTTTTATTCTGTAAGCTCATGGTGGGGCTGGACAAGAAGCGAAATCGGGAGTCACAATAGAGCCGCACAAATGCGACAACGGAGCGGCAAAGCCGTTGATTTTAAGGCCAGAGCTCAGCAGGCGAGCTAAGCTGCGTCGTGCTTTAGAAAATGATCCGCTGTAAGCTGCAAGCCTTGTAGCACAGAGCAGGGCGGTTTCCAGCCCAGCAGCTCGGTAGCCGGTGATGAATCCACCGTTAAGTCCTCACACAGGCGCTGCGCTATGCCACCTTTGCCAATGGCCTTCAGGCTGATCTCAAGCAGGCTTTGCGGAACAGGAATCAGCCAAGCAGGGCGGTGCAGCGCCACGCCCAAACCGCGCAGAAGCTCAGTCGTGCTCAGGTCTTGCTGGTCACTGATCAAAAAAACCTGGTTCGCCGCTTTCGGATGCGTGAGGCAAAGAGAAATGAAATCCACCAAATTTGGCAAAGCCACCAAGCTGCGCTTGTTGTTGATCGCCCCCAAGGGCAGCGGAATACCGCGATGCACCCAACGCATCATGGTCAAAAAATTCGCCTTCACGCCTGGGCCATAGACCAAGGGCGGGCGGATGATCACGACCTCCATCCCGGTCTTTGCGGCAATCTCGAGCAAACCCTGCTCAGCTTCCCATTTGCTGACGCCATACGGGTTCTGTGGCGCAGCTTGATTAGCGCGGAACGGCTGACCGGAGCTCGTGAACTCGCCGTTGACTTTGACCGAACTGAGGAAAACGAAACGCTTCACGCCCGCTTCCGCGGCAGCTTGCGCAAGAGCCAGAGTAGCTGTGGTGTTGACTTCGCGGTAGGCCGCCAACGGGTCACTCGCGGCATCTGCTACTTGGTGCACACGCGCTGCACAGTGCACCATCGCATCCACACCGCTGAAATGCTGTTTCAAGCTAGGAATTTTAGTGAAATCGCTCTCTAGGCTATATAAATACTGCGCAGAATGCTCATTAAATGATAGCGACTTAACATCACGTGCCAGCGCCTTGACCCTATGCCGCTGCATCGCCAAATGGTTGCAAACAGCTTGCCCGACCAAGCCATTCGCGCCGGTAACCAAGATGTTCATGCGCCAGTCACCGGTCTGGTTGAGCTCCCATGTGGCAAATGAGGCACTTTCGCCCCGCTGACGGCAATAACGCGACCGGAAGAACGGCGAGAATAGAACGCGTAGAGCATAAATTTGATTTTTGAATGAAGCTTATGGTAGCATCTGTTCAACGCATGAACACATCCCCTCTAGAAACCGATTTGCGCGCATTGCAAGCGCTGGCCGAGCAGCCTCAGCTGAACCAGCGCGCGCTTGCCAGTGAGCTCGGCGTGAGTTTGGGGAAAATCAATTATTGCCTCAAAGCGCTGCTGGCAAAAGGTTTCCTCAAGGCGCAGAATTTCAAAAACAGCAAAAACAAATTGGCCTACGCCTATGTGCTCACACCCGCTGGCATCGCCGCGCGGGCGGAGCTGACCGCTGAATTTTTGCAGGTGAAGTTGCGCGAATACGAGCGTCTGAGCGTGGAGATCGCTGCGCTCAAGGAGCAAGCGAAGTTGGATGGCGCGCTAGACGGCCAGCAAGCAGGCAAGCCATGATCCTAGCGGTGCCTGTGATCCTCTGCGGTGGCTCGGGCACTCGGCTGTGGCCGCTCTCCCGCGCAGGATTTCCAAAGCAGTTTCTGGTGCTCAGTGGTGTGCACAGCTTGTTTCAGTTGGCTGCGAAACGATTGCGTGGCCTAGCCACCGAGCGCATTCAAATTGGTAGCAGTTTGATTGTTACCGGGGAAGAGCATCGCTTTTTGGCGCTGGAGCAGTTGCGAGAAGTACAAACGGGGCCATCGACATTTATTCTCGAACCCAGTGCCCGCAATACTGCAGCTGCCTTAACTTTGGCTGCATTGCAGGCGACAGCAGATGGCGCAGACCCCGTGCTTGTGGCCAGTCCCTCTGATCAGCATATTGGAGACGAAGAGGGCTACGCAAAGAGTCTGCGCCAAGCCATTCATGCCGCCTCTGCAGGCTCAGTGGTGATTTTGGGGATCAAGCCAGATCGGCGTGAAACTGGCTATGGCTATATTCGTGTCCAAGCGGGAGCAGACCGCCTCACCACACGCGATGTACTTCAGTTTGTTGAAAAACCATCGCTTGATCTTGCTCAGCAATACCTCGCTTCTGGCGACTACGCTTGGAACAGCGGCATGTTTGTTTTAAAAGCCAGTGTCTGGCTCAAGGCATTGGCGCAGTTGCGTCCAGATATTTTGGCCGCGTGCGAAATAGCCTTTGCTGGCCAAACACGCGACGCATTGCACGGCGATGTTGAGTTTTTGCGGCCCGACGCGGCGGCTTTTGCTCTGGTGCCATCGGAATCGGTGGACTATGCCGTAATGGAGAAATGCCCTGGGTCTGCATTCCCGATCTGCATGTTGGATTTGCAAGCGGGTTGGAGCGATGTGGGCGCTTGGGATGCTGTGTGGCAAGTTGGCCAAGCGGATTCGAGTGGCAACGTCTGTCATGGCGATGTGCTGCTTGATGATAGCGACAACAATTTCATCCATGCCAGCAGTCGCTTGGTGAGCGCTGTCGGCGTGAGAAATTTGGCGATTATAGAGACGGCGGATGCCGTACTCGTCTGCGACAAAGCCAGCAGCCAGCAGGTGAAGAACATCGTGGCGCAACTGCAAAAATCGGGACGCCCTGAGCCCAACCTGCACCGCAAAGTTCATCGTCCTTGGGGTTGGTATGACACCATCGACGAAGGCGAAAGATTCAAAGTCAAACGCATCAATGTCAAGCCCGGTGGATCACTGAGTTTGCAAAAGCACGCGCATCGAGCTGAACACTGGATTGTGGTCAAGGGACAAGCCAAGGTTACATGCGGCTTTGCCGTCAAAGAATTGAGCGAAAACCAATCCACCTACATACCACTGGGCGAATCGCATTGCTTAGAGAACACTGGCATCAGTGATCTTGAAATCATTGAAGTGCAGTCTGGGCATTATCTTGGTGAAGACGATATTGTGCGATTGCAGGTCAACTAAGGATGGGGCTGCGTTATGAATCAAAAGCCAATCGGTTTAATTGTGGGTGAGGCTAGGCAACATGAATCGTATTTGGTTCCACGTTTGCTAGGCCAAGTACATATCGGCGACGGCTTCAAAATGCAAGCGCCGCTTTGTTATGGGTCTAATCGCATGAATACGAATCTTTAACGGTCAAGCAATGGAAAAAATCAAACCCCCTACTTGTTTCATACTTGACGTTGATGGCGTTATGACCACTGGACATTTTTTGTACAGTCAAGACGGGAAGGTACTGAAAATATTCGGTCCTGACGACAATGACGCCATTTCATTGCTTAAAGATCACCTGGAAGTGCGATTTGTGACTGGAGATAAGAAGGGCTTTCCGATTTCAAAGCGGAGAATCGTGGATGACATGGGTATGCCTTTAGATGTGGTGAGCACAATACGTAGGATTGATTGGATTCGGGAACGCTACCCATTAGACCAAGTCATTTACATGGGGGATGGTATCTTCGATCACTATGTGATGCGTGAGGTAGCTTATGCAATAGCACCGGCGAATGCGGACAAACTAGCCATTCAAAATGCGAATTTTGTTACCCAGCGCAGAGGTGGGGATCGTGCGGTAGCCGAGGCCTGTTTGCATGTGCTGGAGAAATTTTTTACGCCTTATGATCCAACCTGTCTACCGGTCAGAAAATCAAAACTTTCAGGAGAATGGACTGTATGATTCATCAACGACTCGAATCTTTTCTTCGCGCCAGAAGATGCACCTTACTAGGCGTCGGTCCTATGAGTGTCAATTGCGTAGATGCTGCCATCGAACTAGCCAATGAGCATGAAGTTCCATTGTTGCTCATTGCAAGCCGCAGGCAAATTGACTCCGAGGAGTTCGGTGGCGGCTATGTCAATAACTGGACTACCGAAGAATTTGCTAACTATGTTATCGAGCGGGATAAAAAGGGCAAGGTTCTGCTTGCACGCGATCACGGTGGGCCTTGGCAGAGCATCAAAGAGAAGGAAGCAGGTCTTGGTCTCCGACGCGCAATGGAGTCTGCCAAATCATCGTATCGCGCCGATATTGCTGCGGGATTTCAAGTTCTGCATATTGATCCCAGTGTTGACATTCATGGGCAGCCTGACATTGACGAAGTACTGGAAAGGGTGTTCGACCTTTATGAGTATTGCTGGAGCCAGGCGCAACAGCATCGTCAGGAAGTCATTTTTGAAATTGGCACAGAAGAGCAAAGTGGCAGCACCAACTCGCAAGAGGAATTGGATTACACATTGAATGAAGTGCGGGAGTTCTGCGCTAAGAATCGCCTACCGCGGCCAACGTTTGTTGTTATCCAATGCGGCACGCGCGTGATGGAGACGCGGAATGTGGGCTCGTTCGATTCGCCCATTCGTGTAGCTGACGAGATCCCCGCTGAAATCCAATTGCCCAAAATGATTGAGATCTGCAATCGCTATGGCATCTTCATGAAAGAGCACAATACTGACTACTTGTCAGACGATGGGCTCCAGTGGCATCCAAGACTCGGCATTCACGCTGCCAACGTCGCTCCGGAGTTTGGTGTGGCTGAAACGCGTGCTCTGTTGGGTCTTTTGGAGGGCAACGGTCTGCAGCCGCTGGCCGACCGGTTCTTGCAAATCGCCTACAGCTCCAAAAAATGGGACAAGTGGATGCTCAAGGATACCAAGGCAACTGATCGTGACCGTGCCGTTATCGCTGGGCACTATGTATTCTCTAATCCAGAATGCGTCGCATTGAAGAACGAGGCGAGCTTGGCTCTTGCCCGCAAGGGTCTTGACCTACAACAGTGCCTTAAACAAGAAGTCAAGCAAAGCATTTTCCGTTACTTCCGAAATTTCCGACTAGTGAGAACTGCATGAAGCGCGTAGCCACTATTATCCTCAACCGAAATCTGCCTGACGTCACGGATCGTCTCTACGAACACCTTGAGCGTCACGATGGAGATGTCACAGACCTCTTCGTCGTGGAAGCTGGGTCAGATCCGGATAAGTTGTCGCGCAATGCCACTTGGCATGCCAGTTGGCCTGAGGCCAGCAGCCATGGCTTGCGCTACTCTCGTGGCATGAATTACGGCTTGAGCCAGCTCTGGAAAGAGGGGAAGTTCAAGCGGTACGATGCGTTTTTCCTGTTGACAAATGATACTGAATTGCAGGTACGCGAAACGGTGGCGCCGCTGATGGGAATTCTTGATCAACACCCGCGTGTCGGCATTCTTTCCCCTTGTTCAGAGCGATGGGGGGAGCGCTTGCTTCTGAAGAACCAGCAGACTAAGTACTTTTGGTTCATTCATAACAATGCGTATCTACTTCGACGCGAATTTGTCGAATCGATCTGCAATGAGGACGAGCCGAATTTCATGGATTTTTTGTTTGACGGCTCCAATTTCCGTGGCTACGGCTCGGAGAGCGAACTGATTGCCAAAGCTTACGCCAACGACTGGGCCGCCGCGATAACGGCATCCATCTGGGCCAGTGAAAATGAATCACATCTACTGAATAAGGCCGACCTGATCAAGACCGAAGGATACGAAAAAAACCTGCAGCTGTATGTCGAAGAGGGGCGGGCTTGGATGCGGAAAAAGTACGGCTTCAACAGCCATTGGTCGATGCAGCAGTACGTTAAGAGTTTCTATGACCGATTCTTCGAATTCCATCCGGAGTTTGTTACTAACAAAATTTAGGTAGATCATGAAAATTATCGAAAAACCCTGGGGCAAAGAAGAGGTCATTGAAATCAATGACCGCTACATGATGAAGAAGCTGACCATGTGGGCGGGCCACCGCTGCAGCCTTCAGTACCACAATATCAAGTGCGAGACGATCTATGTCCTTAGCGGGCAGTTGCGCATCTATAGCGGTCCGACGCAAGAGCAGCTCTCATCCAAGGTGTATGGGCCGGACGAGACCATCACGCTCGTACCGGGGGTGGTCCATCGCATGGAAGCGGTCGAAGACAGCGTGTACCTTGAAGCTAGTACGCCGGAGATGGATGACGTCGTCCGTCTTGTGGACGACTACAAGCGGGCGCCCAATTGAACTACCGGGTCTGTCTTCCGACCGCTGGAACAGGCTCACGGCTTGGCGGTTTGACCAAGTTCATCAACAAATCATTGGTCAGCATTGCCAATCGGCCGACTTTGTCGCACCTCATCGAGCAGTTCCCGGTAGACACGGAGTTTGTGATCGCGCTCGGTCACAAGGGGCATTTGGTGCGGGAGTATTTGGCTCTGGCGTACCCGCAGCGGCAGTTTTTCTTTGCCGACGTGCAGCCGTTCGAAGGACCCGGTTCTGGGCTGGGCCTCAGCCTGTTGGCTTGCAAACCATTTCTTCAACAGCCCTTCATCTTCATGTCCTGCGATACCCTGGTCAAGGAGCCCGTGCCGGCACCTGATGAAAACTGGATGGCGTATGCGCAAGTGAGTGACCTCACGCCTTATCGGACTTTGGCGCTTGATAGCGGGCGAGTGGCGGTCATCTGCGAGAAGGGTGAAGGCGAACTTGGAACGCACAAACCCTACATTGGCCTCGCGGGCATTCATGACTACCAGCGCTTTTGGCTGAGCATGGAGACGGGGGGCGACCAGGCTATCCATACCGGCGAAGCGTATGGCCTGCGCGCTTTGCTGCCTCTCCAGATCAAGGCGCACTGTTTTACTTGGTATGACACTGGCAATCCTGAAGCATTGGCGACCGCTCGGGCGGTCTATCATGAAGCCGGTGCACCTAACATCTTGGAAAAAGCCAACGAAGCCATCTGGTTCGTGAATGATCAGGTCATCAAGTTCTCAGACGACCAGAAGTTCATCGCCAACAGGGTCCAGCGCGTCCATGAGCTGCAGGGCTTCGTCCCAGAAGTCACTGGCGTTCAACCCCACATGTACCGCTACGCCAAGGTGGAAGGCAAGGTGCTGTCCGAGGTGGTCACGGTTCCCCTGTTCGATCGCTTGCTGGAACACAGCCAGGGTTTCTGGACGCAGAAAACGCTAAGTGCGGTCGAGATGCTGACGTTCCGTGGGACCTGCCGAAGCTTTTACCGCGACAAGACCTTTGAACGCGTCGAATTGTTTTACAAGAATTTCTCACGGCAGGATGGCACGGAAGCCATCAATGGCGTTTCGATGCCGAAACTCGAAACGCTTTTGAACGCTGTCGACTGGGACTGGCTTGCGCAAGGACTGGCCGGGCGGTTTCACGGCGACTTCCATTTCGAGAACATCTTGTGGAACGCCGCACAGCAGCGCTTTACTTTCCTAGACTGGCGGCAGGATTTTGGAGGTGACCTCTCCACGGGCGACGTCTACTATGATCTGGCAAAATTGCTCCACGGCCTGATCATCAGCCATGAACTTATAGCCAGAGACCTGTATTCCGTCGAATGGCGACCGACAGAGATTGTCTATGACTTCCACCGCAAGCAGATACTGGTGGAATGTGAGCGGCGCTTCGGCGAATGGCTGGCGGGGCAGGGCCACGACGTCAAGAAGGTTTGGACGCTGACAGCCTTGATTTACCTGAATATTGCTGCTTTGCATCATCACCCATACAGTCTGTTGCTTTTCGCTCTGGGTAAGGCGATGTTGGCCAATGAGATCAAAGACAATCATGAAAATTGAACGCAACGCAGACGTCATCACTGCTCTAGAAGACTTGGAACACCTCTATACGTTCCGGAGTTTTCCGGTGTTCATGGGATGTACTACTGCACCCCAAGCCAACGATACCGTGGCCGACATGAGTTTCTGGGTCAGTCGCAGCAGCGGAATGATTCAACTGAACCCGCTATTGCCCCTTGATATCCTTTATCCAGAAGCGCACGGAGCGGGTTGTGTTGGAGCCTCATGGGCAACGCATCACCAAGCCTTGGCTGATTTTATTGGCAAATACAACCCATCGTCGGTACTGGAGATCGGCGGCGCCCACGGAATTCTGGCGACGAATTACCAAGCAAAAAAGAGACTGCCTTGGACAATACTTGAGCCTAACCCAACACCGATCAAGGAGTGTGAGGCACAGATCATCAAGGGCTTCTTTGACGAGAATTTTCGTTTTTCGGATGACGTTGATGCTATTGTCCACTCACACGTATTTGAGCATATTTACAATCCAGATCTCTTTGTAAAACATCTCTCGGATTTTCTGAAACCGGGGAAGAGGTTAATATTCTCGGTGCCCAATATGCGTGTCATGCTGGAGAGGAAATACACAAATTGCCTAAATTTCGAGCACACGATTTATCTTTCAGAAGCTTACATTGAATGCCTTCTGGCTAAGCATGGTTTCCGGATTTTGGAGAGAATAAATTTTCTTGATGACCACAGTGTTTTCTATTCTGCCGTCCGAGATGTAGAAACAGCGGCAACTGAACTTCCAGCCAACCTTTATCACATAAACAAAAAGCTATATCTGGACTACATCCAGTTTCATGAAAAGCTTGTCGCTGACATTAATCAGCAACTGGTCATGGCGAAAAACGGCCGCACGTTTCTTTTTGGAGCACATGTTCAGGCGCAGTACCTGATTGGCTTTGGATTGGATTTGCATAACGTTGAAGCGATTCTGGATAACGACACCAAGAAACACGGCAAGCGCTTGTTCGGGACAGACAAACAGGTTGCCAGTCCTTCAATCCTGGAAAATCTGGAATCACCGACGGTCATTGTCCGGGCGGGCACGTTCACGAATGAGGTGGTTGCTCAAATCAAAAATATCAACCCAACGACGCGATTGGTCCTCTAACATGTTTCAAGAGTCAGCGTTCAAATACTTCCGTGCATTTGCAGAGAAAGATATCAACTCCCTGCGCACGATGCTGGCCCCCGCTGTCTCGCTAAGGGACTGGGATATATACGCAGAGGGGCTAGACGCTGTCATTGCGGTCAATTCGAAC
>JANPAK010000160.1:0-11119 GCA_031429925.1 Variovorax sp. | reverse complement strand
CATTCACACGTTCGCTGTTCCACGGGTAGTGCGTTTGGGTTAAATCTTGTTCGTATCGAACCACCACAGCCATCCGATCGGCGCCACGATCTGTGGCTACACTGCCCTTTGAGAGAGATTGCTGTTTGCATCGTAGGATGGGTTGGAAGTTCGCTGCCGTGATCTCATTTTTAAGTGACTCAAAAAATGATTTTTTTTGATCAAATATACGATCTGCATTGAGGCGATATGACAACAGCTGGCGTATGAATTTTTTCACAGGGCGCGTATCCACAGCTATGATTGACACATGATTCAACGTGTGTTTGTCAGGGTTGTTGGTTTTACTGGGCCAGAGCGGCATGCGCTCAACACCGCCTTTCGTTTGTCGCAAGAGCCAAAATCAGACCGCGAATGGAGTCATGAACCATGGCAACCTAATTCGCCTGCACCACCAAAATTGGCGTTGATTGATGCCACCAGCCCGGATGCGAGCGAGGCACTTGCTGAGGTAGAGCGTATCGGTGGCATAGGTATCGTTTGGGTGGGAAGTATCTCCCCAGCCAAAGCGTGGGCAAGTTTGCAACGGCCGCTCAATTGGCCCGCCGTGATTGCGGCCATGGATGAATACTTCTCGTCTGGCAATGGGCTGGATGTCGATCTGGGCGGCGACACATGGCCGTCGGTGCTCGAATCCACGGGCGCACACATGTTTGGCGTGCACGATGCTCGCAGGGTTCTTCTCGCTGAGCCCGATGCGCAAGATCGTATGTATTTGCGAACCAAGCTGGCTAGCTACGGCATCACCGAGATTGATGAAGCGAGTAACGTCACGGAAGCTCAACAGAGACTAGCACCCGGGCACGCAGGGAGTATTGCTTACGACATCTTCATCGTCGACTTAGCGCTGCCGGGTGGCGACCCGTGGGGCGTGGTGGCAGCAGCGAAGAACGTTAAGCTCAAACTTGTGATTGGCGCGCGTTTAGGGATGGCTGGTCGGGTACGCGCAAGAGCCAACGGATGTATGGCAATGGGAAAACCACTCGACCCTTCTCGACTGAACAAATTACTCAGCCATCTACCTTCGCTTTGAGCGACCCTTGGCCCTGTTAGGAAAAAGCTGCCAACGCTGCTTCGCAAGATGTTGTGAAAACACGCGTAGCATGATCGGAAGTTAGTTGATCGCCTTCGTTGATTTGCATGCGCAAGTAGGCTTTTCCGCGCAGCACCATGAGAACCATCGGAACGCCGGTTTGTTTGCTCGGCCATGCCATGAGTTGATTCACGAGATCTGGTGTCACCCAAGCTTGTGCGTTGCCGAGCTCGTCGGCCAAGATGGCATAGCGATCCAGAAAATCGTTCCCTAAGCGCTCCCACCCGAATTCCTCATACATGGAAAGCCAGCGCATTTCTTCAGGCAGGCTCGGGTCAATTTGAGTTTGCAACGTATCGGTATAAATGGAGAAAGCTCGCTTGTCCAGATCGGCTTTCAGTGAACGTGACATGATCATGACGGCAACATCGCCTTGAAGCGCCAACTCGGCACGCGCCCGAAGCTCTAAGCCTACGATGAAATCGCGCGACGGACGACCCTGCTCTATGCGCCAGGGCTTGCCACCGATCTCGCCATCGAGCTTCATGCCCTTGCCAGCGGCCCCCCCCGCAGGCGCCACGCCCTGCAAAGTTGCCCATTCAGACGTTTTGCCCAGTTGTGAATCGCCCACGGCGAAGCGCGATGAGGACGCAGTAAGGGTGCTTGGCGAGCCCACGATGGTTTTGCCTTTATCGAGGCCCAATGCGCTTTTTAGGTACTTGAACATAACACTCGCATTTGACGTGAACCGATATTATGTATGCACATCTGTGAAGCTACAACTCTATTCGTGCCCCTTTATTCGCGCTCCTGCATTCGTGGGCCTGCATTCGTGCTCCTGCCATCGCTCGCCTTTCACTACAATTTTTGTAGCATCTTGCGCAGATCTGATAAGGCTTAGAGGGCGAAATTACTTGTAAAATGCACTGATGAGCATTCGAATTTTGGCGCAGCTTGTAGCGCTATCGGCGCTGTGGGGCGCTTCCTTTCTTTTCATCCGCATTGCAAGCCCACAGTTGGGGCCCTTGGTGCTGGCCGGATTGCGTATTGGCTTGGCAACCCTCACTTTGGCCTTAATCATGCGGGCCTTAAAGCATCGCTGGCCGTGGCAACACACCAGAGAAATGCTTTGGATCGCGCTGACAGCTGTTGCCATCCCATTTCTCTTGTTCGCATGGGCGGGGCTGCATCTGCCATCAAGCTACAGCGCGCTTATCAACACGACCTATGTCATATTTGGCTGCTTGTTTGCGGCCTGGCTGAAGGTCGACACGCTCACGCTACGCAAAGTGCTCGGCTGCGTGATCGGGTTGTTTGCGGTTTCGTTGGTCGTGCAGCTCGGCCCCATGCAACTCTCGCCCGTGGTGCTTTTGGCCTGCGGCGCGGCTTTAATCGCATCCATGGGATATGGCTTGGCTGTGCCGCTGACCAAGCGCGCTTTGGGGCACATCGAACCTCTGCCGGTGGCTGCGATGACACACCTGTGGTCAATGGTCTTGCTCGCACCGCTCGCGGTCTATGGCGCACCCCAGGCGCAATGGAGCGTCGGCGCTTTGATGGCCACTGCCGTGATGGGCATCGTGACCTCAGGCTTGGCATTTTGGCTGCATTTGCGGGTCATGCGTCAGATCTCCAGCAGCGCAGCCATGACGCCAGCCTTCATGATCCCGGTTTTTGGCGTGCTTTGGGGGCACCTTTTCTTGGGCGAACCGCTGAGTGGCGGCATGCTCGCGGGAGCAGCGTTGGCCTTAGTCGCGATCGCACTGATCAGCGATTTGACAATTCCGCTACGGCTGGGTGCTGCAAACGCCAAACTCTGAACGCGCAGAGCGACGCCAGCACAGCAATGCCTGTGGCAATCCAGAATACCGTACGCAAGCCATGCGCCTCGCTGATTAAGCCGCCCGCCCAACTTCCCAGCACACCGGGCACGCCATAGCCGAGCACCGTATAAAGCGCCTGGCCCCTTCCGCGCATGCTGCCGGGGAAGTGGTGAGAAATGAGCGCAGTACACACCGTATGGTTCGCCGCAAAACTGACCGCATGCAGCGTCTGCGCTGCAAACAACACCCACAGCAAATCGCCATAACCCGCTGTCAGCCCAAACCGCAAGGCGCCCGCCAAAGCGGCAAGGATGAGCCAAGCCGTGAGGGAAAAGCGCGGTAACCAGCGCCCTTGAGAATAAAACCAAGCAATCTCCACCACAACTGAGGCAGCCCAAAGCATGCCGATCATCGTCTTGCTGTAGCCCAGCGAATCGAAATACAGCGATAAAAACACATACAACCCCATATGCGAGAGCACATTGAGCGCCAGCGTGCCAAAAAACCAAGCGACCGACGGCTGACGCAAGGTGTGCCAGACAGGGGGATTTGATGTTTCATGCAACGCGCTTTCGCGCAGGTCTGGAATGCTGAATGCGCTCAAAGTAAGCAAAACTAGGCCAAGTGTGACGATGAGCGGGAAATACGTCATCCCGAAATTTTCAAAAAAAGCCCCCGCCGATAGCACGGTGACTAAGAAGCCGAGTGAACCCCAGAGACGAACACGCCCATGTCTGCGCACATCAAATACACCGCCATGGGTCACGATCTGCGCAAGTGCGGATTCGCTCATCGGCATGAGCGCGCTTGAACTGAGATACATGAAGAGCAAACAGGCGATCAACCACGGCAAACCTCCTCCCTGCCAAAAAAAACCGAGCGAGCCTAGCAGTGCAAGCACCGTGGCGATACGCAGCAGTCGTGCCCGCTCTCCAGTACGATCGCCCAGCCAAGCCCAAGCATAGGGAGCGACTAGGCGCGAGAAAGACTGGATCGACGCAATCAGACCGATCAAAGCGACGCCATAACCAATCTCCTTCAGCCATAGGCTTAAAAAAGTATTGACCACGCCGATATGCGAGAAATAGGCTGCTGAAAGCGCAGCAAAAGGGATCAGTTGCCGCGTGGTTGACGCAGCGTCATCCTTGGGCGTCGGCATGCGGCTAGGCTGCCCCGGCAATGACAGGAGTGCTGCTGACCACGTCACCGCATTGCGCACGGTGCGCCAGAGCATGCTCCATCACCACGAGCGCCAGCATCGCCTCGAGGATAGGTGTGGCGCGGATACCAACGCATGGATCGTGACGGCCCTTGGTGATGACTTCAGCGGCCACGCCTTGCAAGGTCATTGTCTCGCGCGGCACGAGGATCGAACTGGTGGGTTTGATCGCCACACTCACTTCCAAATCTTGCCCCGTGCTGATGCCGCCAAGCACGCCACCGGCGTTGTTGCCCTTAAAGCCTGATGGCGTAGGCGAATCGCCATGCGTACTGCCTCTATCAAACACGCTCGCAAAACCCGCACCAATTTCCACGCCCTTCACAGCGTTCACGCCCATCATCGCGTAAGCGATGTCGGCATCGAGTTTGTCAAACAAGGGTTGCCCCAAGCCCACCGGCATTTTTGTGGCCGTGACGCGTAATCGAGCGCCACAGGAGTCGCCGCTTTTGCGTAGCGCATTGATGTACTCTTCCAGTGCAGAAACATCGGCAAGTGGCGCAAAAAACGGATTCTCGTTGACATGCACCCAACTCTCAAAGCCCACTGGTAGCTCGCCAATTTGCGTGATGCAACCATGGAACTCAGTGCCATATTTCTCGTTGAGCCATTTTTTTGCTACCGCGCCCGCAGCCACCATCGGCGCTGTGAGCCGTGCGGAGGATCGCCCACCGCCGCGTGGATCGCGCAAGCCGTACTTTTGGATATAGGTGTAGTCCGCATGGCCAGGGCGAAATTTGGCAGCAACCTCCGAGTAATCTTTGCTGCGTTGATCGGTATTCTGGATCAAGAGACAAATCGGCGTGCCGGTGGTTTTGCCTTCGTACACGCCCGAGAGGATTTGAACCGCGTCAGGCTCGTTGCGCTGCGTGACGAATTTGCTCGTCCCGGGTCGGCGGCGATCAAGGTCAGGTTGAATATCTTCCTCGCTCAACGCCATCCCTGGCGGACAGCCATCAATTACACAACCAATCGCTGGGCCATGCGATTCGCCAAAGTTCGTCACTGCGAACAAATGCCCAAAGGTATTGCCACTCATGGGCAGGATTATCCCAGACGAATGTGCGACGCATCCTGACACAATGTAGACATGAACCCTGATCAACTTCTTCAATATAACGACACTGCCCAGCTTTGGCCTAGCTCAACAGGCGGTTTATCGATGGCTAGCGCATACCAGCTAGCGATCTCGGTGCGTGACATGCGCATTCAACGTGGCGAGCAACCGCGCGGCTACAAGATCGGTTTCACCAACCGCAGCATCTGGCCACGCTACAACGCAACGACCCCGATCTGGGGCACTGTGTATAGCAGCACATTGAGTCTGTCCGACGGGATGAGCTCGTTATCTCTGGCGGGCATCTGCCAGCCGCGCATCGAACCCGAGGCTGTGCTGAGTCTGCGCAGGACACCGCCCGCGAACTGCACTTTGGAGCAGCTCTTCGATTGCGTTGAAACGATCGCTCCAGGTTTTGAAATTGTGCAGTGTCATCTGGCGGACTGGAAGTTTGCGTTGCCTGAGGCTGTAGCCGATGGCAGCCTGCACGCTCGTCTGATCGTCGGCAAGCAAGTCGCCGTGCACAGCTTAGCGAGCAGCGCGCTGGATTTTTGCGAATTGCTCGCCCGCATGAACCTGCGCTTGTCGTGCGATGGCCTGCAGATGGGTACTGGCGTAGGCGCCAACGTCTTAGGTGACCCGCTGCAAGCCCTGCAACAGTTCGTCTATGAGATACAACACTGCCCCGGGGCGCCGAACCTACAAGCAGGCGATTTCATCACCACGGGTACTTGGACCGATGCCTTCCCCGTTGTCGCCGAACAAACTTGGCAGGCTGAGTTTGATGCACCTTTAGAGTCACTGTCGCTCCGCTTTAAAGCTTGATCCCATGCCAACTCTCGTGCGCATGCCAGCTTTAACCATCCGCAAAGTTGCTTCAAAACGGTAGGATCACCACATGTCATTCTCGCCCACTCTCTCGACCATCATCGCTGGCTGCTCTCGCATGGCCTGGTGGCAACAAACCACCAAGCAGCGATTGGCCTGGATCGACAACTGCCTGAGCCTAGGCATCAGCAGTTTTGACCACGCCGACATCTATGGTAACTTTGAAACACACGCGCTGTTTGGCCAAGCGATCGCTTTAAAGCCCAGTGTGCGCCTCAACATGCAGCTGATCAGCAAGGCCGGCATCTGCCCTATTGGCGGCCGATTTCCAGAGCGCAAGGTCAAGCATTACGACAGCAGTGCCAATCACCTGATCTGGAGCACGGAGCAAAGTCTGCGCGATTTAGGCACCGATTATTTGGATGCCCTCTTGATCCATCGCCCGGATCCGCTCGCCGATTGGGACGAGATCGCCCGAACCCTCGAGAACCTGAAAAGCGCGGGCAAAGTGCGCAGCTTTGGCGTGTCCAATTTCAGCCCGGCGCAATTCGCCGCTTTACACAGGCGAACCCCGCTGATCACGAACCAAATCGAGTTATCAACCCTGCAAACCCAAGCACTCCACGATGACACCTTGCTTCAGGCGCAGGAGCTCCAATGTCGGCCAATGATTTGGTCACCTTTGGCTGGCGGTAGACTGTTCAAACGCGATGACCCGCAGGCCGCTCGTGTGCACGACATGATGCAAACGCTATCAGATGAGCTTGATGCAAGTGTGGCCACAATAGCCTACGCTTGGGTGCTTCGCCATCCCAGTAGCCCCCACGTTGTCGTCGGCACTCAACGCCCTGAAGGCCTGCAAGAAGCTATTCACGCCACCAAGTTGCAGCTCAGCCGTGAGCAATGGACGCAAATCTGGCAAGCCAGCCTGGGTCACCCCGTGGCTTAAGCTCGCGCTCGGGGGATCCCGCCTGTTGAAAATCGTGACCGCCGTCGCGGCCCGGGACGCAGCTGCCGATGACTATCGGCCAACGACAGTACGCATTTGCGGGTAACTTGGAAATGCTTGGGCAGTGTAGGCTGGCAACTTGATCACATAAAATGGACCATGCTGACCGAATACGCCTTCCTCAAGCCATGGCTTACCGCATTGGTGCTGCCACCCGGCTCGCCATTGCTACTGATCTTGCTTGGCTATTTGATGGCCGTGCGCAGCGAGCGCATCCTATGGATGGCTGTCGGTAAGATGCTTTTTCTGGCAGCCTTTGCCGCGTTATGGCTCTTCTGTTGCCAAGGGACTGCCATGTTTCTGGAACGTGTCGTGCTGCGGCCCCCACCCGCGATTGAGCCTCAATCTGTGACTCAAACCTTCAAGATCGATCAGATTCAAGCGATCGTGGTGCTCGGTGGCGGGCAAAAGAAAAGTCGCGAGTACGGTACAGCCGCGCTGACCGACAGTTCTGCCCAACGCCTGCACTATGCAGCGGTTCTCGCTAAACAAACCGGCCTTCCGCTGGCCTTCAGCGGCGGTGTGGGCTGGTCTTCAGCGGCGACGCAAGACACGGAGGTTGCAGCCGCCCAAAGATGGCTTGCTCAATTGGGTCTACCAGCGTTGCGCTGGCAAGATGGCCAGTCCAAAGACACCGCGGGCAACGCCCAAGCCATCGCGGCAATACTCAAGAAACAGGGGGTGAGCCGCATCGCTTTGGTGACTTCGGCCAGCCACATGCCCCGCGCGATGAAAGAGTTTCAGCGCGTCGAGTTTGTGGTTACTCCTGCAGCCACACAGTTTCTTGAAAGCGAGCAAAGCATGGGACTAGATTGGTTTCCATCAGGTCACGGCCTCCGACACACCCGGCAGGTTTTACATGAAGTGCTTGGCTTAGCCGTGCAGCGTCACTCTGCAGGATCGTGAGGACGCGACTTGCGTTGGCATAGTGCCGCCTTTTTCAGTCCCCTAGCCTTTACTAAATCTCATCAACGCACTGTATGTGGGCCAATCCAGAGAAAAGGCGGCTCTTGTCTGGGGCTGGCACTTTTGTGAGTTGCACTTGACCGGCCCGTACAAATCCAGTACATTACTAACCAAACGGTCATTAATGATGCCAGCCACTTTCACGCACGATACAGCTCCAGCCGTTGAACGGCCTGAAAAGCGCGAGCGCCGTAAGGAAGCGCGCCCGGGTGAGCTGTTAGCCGCTGCACTAGATCTCTTTGTAGAAAAAGGATTTGCAGCGACACGAGCCGAGGAAGTGGCACAGCGGGCAGGTGTCTCAAAAGGCACGCTTTTCTTGTATTTTCCGAGCAAGGAGGAGCTGTTCAAAGCGGTGGTTCGTGAACATATTGGTGGCACGATCCGAGAGGCTTTTGGAGAACTCGATAGCTTTCCCGGCACGAGCACCGAACTGGTGAAGTACCTCATGATGCAGTGGTGGGAGCGGTATGGAAACACTAAAGCGTCAGGCATCAGCAAGCTGATGATGAGCGAGTCCAACAATTTTCCGGAACTTGCAGACTTCTATCAGCGAGAAGTAATCATTCCTGGTCATCAATTGATTGAGAAGGTCATCCTGAGAGGTATAGCCACCGGCGAGTTTCGACAGGTGGATGTGGAGTATGCAGTCTTTAGCATGCTAGCTCCGATCATGTTTCTCATCATGTGGAAGCATTCGATGAGCGGCTGCTGCCCATCCGGCGAAAAAATTGTCCCAGAACGCTACCTCTCGACTCTGGCTGACATTGTCAGTCAAGGCCTACGTCATCCCACGTTTACCTCTCAGGCGCCTACCGCTGCCACAAACCAAGCATGAAGAGCTCAACTAAATGGATCATTGCCACGCTTACTTTGCTCCTCATTGCGGGTGGCGCCGCTCGCACTCTCGCTAAGAGGCATGCTAACGCTGCCACTGCCGCCGCACCCGTCGCAAAGGCAGAGCCGGTCATTGAGTTGGCTGCTAGCGATCTGTACACCGTCCAAAAGCTCGAACTGTCGCAAGGCGTACCGATCTCAGGAACACTGAAAGCCGTCAACTCTGCATTGATCAAAGCTCGTGTGGCTGGCGAGCTTCAAGGTCTGAGCGTGCGGGAAGGTGACAGCGTGAAAGCTGGACAAATCATCGCACGGGTAGATAGCAGCGAGTACGCGGCCCGGGTTCGCCAAGCGCAGGAAACGGCCGATGCAGCCAAAGCTCAGATCGATATTGCTCAGCGCTCATTCGACAACAATAAAGCTTTGGTCGACCAAGGCTTCATATCGCGCACAGCACTCGACACCTCTTTAGCTTCATTGCAGACAGCGCAGGCCAATCACAAGGCAGCCCTGGCAGGCCTTGATGTGGCCAAAAAATCAGTTCAGGACACCATATTGATCGCCCCGATCAGCGGGAGTGTTTCTCAGCGCATGGCGCAGCCCGGCGAACGAGTAGGGATCGATGCGCGGGTGGTAGAAATCGTTGATTTGAGCCGACTAGAGCTTGAAGCACAGCTTGCCGCAAGCGATTCTCTTCAGGTACGAATTGGGCAAACCGCGCGACTAAAAATGGAAGGTCGCAGCGAGGAGCTCATTGCGATCGTTAGTCGCATTAATCCCAGCGCCACGGCGAGTAGTCGTAGCGTGTTGGTGTACTTGACGGTGGCACCCCTGCCAGGCCTGCGCCAGGGTCTGTTTGCGCAGGGTACGCTCGATACTGTTCGCGAAACGGTGTCCGCCGCACCTCTCTCAGCGGTGCGAACTGATAAACCTCAACCCTACGTGCAGCTTGTCAACAACGGCCGAATAGTGCACCAACTGGTTGAAATGGGCGCTCGGGGCGAGGCGCAAGGACAGACCATGGTAGCTCTCAAAAATATAGCGCCAGACGCCCTATTGACAAGGGCCAGCGCGGGAAATCTTCGGGAGGGCAGCCGAGTGAGTATGACCAACAGTATGCCAGGGCCTGCTGCGACTCCAGCGGCTGCGTCATCTAGCGCGGTCAGCAAGTAATCCATGTGGTTCACGCGCGTCAGCCTTCAAAACCCGGTCTTTGCGACCATGATGATGCTCGCCCTCATGGTACTGGGTATCTTCAGCTATCAACGCCTCAAAGTAGATCAGTTTCCAAGCATTGACTTCCCTGTGGTAGTGGTCTCGACGGAGTATCCAGGGGCTGCACCTGAAATCGTTGAAACCGAAGTTTCCAAGAAGATTGAAGAGGCCGTTAACTCCATTGCAGGGATCAACGCCCTGACCTCGCGCAGCTATGAGGGCTCATCGGTCGTGATCATTGAGTTTCAGCTCAACATAAATGGTAGAAAGGCCGCCGACGACGTTCGGGAAAAGGTTGCTGCGGTTCGCCCCAACCTTCGATCTGAAGTGAAGGAGCCTCGGGTTCTGCGTTTCGACCCCTCTGCCCGAGCGGTTTGGTCGGTCGCTGTTGTGCCAGACCTGTCCCAAGACAAACCATTGTCTCCGGTTGAACTGACGAACTGGGCAGACCAAAACCTCAAGAAAAGACTGGAAAACGTGCGGGGTGTCGGCTCGGTCAGCTTAGTCGGAGCCACTAAGCGGGAGATCAATATTTATCTCAATCCAGACGCACTGGAAGCGTTTGGTATCAGCGGCGATCAAGTGGCTGCGGCGATCCGCAATGAGAATCAGGATATACCCGTTGGCGCGGTACGCTCAAACGCACAAGAACGCGTGGTCCAGGTCCAATCACGGGTGCTGAGGCCCGAGGATTTTTCAAAGATCATCGTGGCACGCAAAGCGGGTGCGGCGATCACCGTTGGGCAGCTTGCCCGTATTTCTGACGGCGCTCAAGAAGCTGAAAACTTAGCCCTGTACAACGGCGAGCGCACGCTGTTGCTGTCAGTTCAAAAATCGCAGGACGAGAACACGATTGATGTGGTCGATGGTCTGAAAAAGACTATTGTGGCCATGGAAAAACAGCTTCCGCCAGGCGTGAAACTGCAAGAAATTCAAGACAACTCGCGCTCCATTCGTGTGTCTGTCAACAATGTGCGGCAAACGCTGATCGAGGGCGCTTTCCTGACGATCTTGATCGTGTTCTTATTTTTGAATTCGTGGCGTTCCACGGTGATTACCGGGCTGACGCTGCCGATTGCTTTGATCGGCACCTTCT
>JANPAK010000159.1:0-2221 GCA_031429925.1 Variovorax sp. | reverse complement strand
GCCAGAGGCACCAAAGAAGGAGTCCGGTTGTAGGCGACTTTCCAAGAAGGAGCTGTCCACCTGCGCTCCATTTTTACGCTTGCGGATGCGCCAGAATGCCAAGCCTCCTAAGCCTGCTAGCAAAGCTGCTGCGCCCGCTGGCATCAGAGGATGATCCATCAGACTTTCCATGAAGGTGGGCTCTGGTGGAGGAGGAGGCGGCGGTGTGACTTTCGGTTTCGTGGCGGCCACCGGGGTTGGTGCGGAAGCTGCTGCAGACGCTGGCATCGCGGCTAGCGCAGCGGAGGATGCCGTTGCGGTAACGTTGGTGCTAGTCGTAGTGGCGATGGCGGTGGTCGCTGGGGTTGCGGTCACGCTGCTCGATATTGGCGCGGTCGTTGATGGGGTGCCCACGGCGGCTGAAGCAGCGGGCTTAGCTGCTGACGCGGCTGCAACCACCGGAGCCACCACCACAGCCGTGGATGTGGCGGGCTTGGCCGCGCTACTGGTGGCAGCGGTGGATGCAACCGGCGCTGTTGTGCCAGCGCCAGCGACTTTGACTCCGGGTGCGCTTGCGCCGGCGCTCGCTGGTGCGGGTGCCGCGGCACCAGGCTTGGCTGCAGCGGCTGGGCTGATCTTGTTGAGATCTTGAATATTTTTTGACAGCTCTGCCACACGAGTGGCGTTTTCTTTGGCTTGTCTGTCTTTGGCGATGGTGTCTTCTTTCGCCTTGGCTGCAATTGAACCTTTGCTGAGTGTCAACTTATCGGGTGCAGTCGCTTGTGGCTTGGCCTCGGTGACATTGGCTTGCACCTTACCACTGCTCGCCCGGTTGGCAGCACCGGCAGATGCCACGGGTGCACCGGAAGCCAAGCGACGTCGGAACTCATCGAAGTCTTTGGCTTGGGCAACGATCGTTTGCTTGGCATCGTTTGCCGAAGTGTTCTGTGCATTGCCCGCTGCAGCCTGCATGTCAATTACTGCGCCGGCCCTCAGTCGGTTGACGTTGTTGTCAACAAACGCATTGGGGCTACTGCGCAGCATAGCCACCAGCATTTGGTCGAGTGAGATGCCGGCGGGTTTGTACTGACCGGCCAATGCGGCCGCGGTATCCCCCGACTTAACAGCCAGCCTAGCTTTGGGTACTGCAGCGGGCTTGGCAGCCGGTTTAGCCGGGGCGTCCATCGGTCGAGCAACGGTTACGGGGGGCACGGAAGGCGCAGCGCTTGGGCGTGGTGCTGGTGGTGGAGTGGCAGTCGCCGGTGCGGCTGGGGCGGCGGCAGGAGCGGGCGTGCTCGCGGGAGCGGAGGTCACAGCTGGTGTGGCAACGGGTGATGCTGGCGGGCGCAGGTTGGCAGGATCAAAGAGCATCGTGTAATCACGCACGATGCGGCCACTGGCCCAATTGGCTTCCAAGATCAAATCAACGAACGGTTCGTTGATTGGACGGTCGCTAGATATGCGCAGGAATGCGCTGCCATTGGCACGGCGTTGGAGGCTGATCTGGACCGAGGCGAGGGCCGCGTTGTAATCTAAGCCGGCGGCCCGGAAGACATCTGGATTGGCCACAGCGGTACGCAAGCTCGCGGCCTCTTCGGCATTGATTTCGGGGACGTCGATCTCGGCACGCAGCGGCTCGCCTAGCGAAGACTGGACGCTCACTCGACCCAAAGCAAGCGCGTTGGCATCCGATGTCTGGAAGCTTAGGATGAGAGCGAGCGCAGCAATAGCGATCGGTGTGCGCCAGATACTTGCTTGACTCGGTGGGGCAAGGCGATTTAGCGCGGTCGCTGGCGTTGCGACGCCATAAGCGAGCAGTCCGTGAGTGGATCGCGATGGCGTAACTGGATTTTTGGTCATTTTGCGCACACGTGCCTCAATACTTTTTCAGAAAAAGAACCTTAACATCAACCAGTTAGCTTGACAAGCTGAGAATTGGCCTAAGGTTTTAAACCCCTCTATTATCATACCTTTACAGTCTGCTTATTGTTGCCTGCTGACAACGCAAACCCCGAGTTTGCTACTCGCAGTCTGTTACCAGCCGTGCCGATGCAATTTCGCCAAAAATCAAAAAAGGGCCGGATGTGTTGTGAATCCAGCCTTTGAACGCGGGTTTTTGTCGTTGAGTGGTTCATTCATTTAATAGGATTCGCAACATGCGGCGCAATGGTTCTGCTGCACCCCACAGCAACTGATCGCCAATCGTAAACGCACCCAAGTACTCTTCGCCCATGGCTAATTT
>JANPAK010000158.1:0-1813 GCA_031429925.1 Variovorax sp. | reverse complement strand
AGCAGCTGCGCATTTGGTGGCGGCCTTCTCGCAGCGCATTGGCGCGGTGATTGATCACTTGCATGCCAGGCATGGGCTGGAATTCATCGTGCTCGATGGCTTTTTGTATCCCGGCCACAGCGTGCGGCGCATGCACGCTGTACCGCAAAAAACCGGAGCGGCTTTGGTGGCGCAGCTGGAAAGTGCAGTCGTTCGAGCCGGTGCTGACATCCTGACCCAAGCGACTGTGCGAGAACTCTGGGTCGATGATCAGCAGCGCGTGACGGGTGTGGGCTATGAACGCCCGGACGGCAGCATCGAGCACCTTCGCTGCGACGCTTTGATCTTGGCTTGCACTGGCTTTGGCGGCAACGCTCAAATGGTGCGTGAATTGCTGCCTGAGATGCGTGATGCCTTGTTTGCAGGTCATGCGGGCAACGATGGCAGTGCCATCGCCTGGGGCAAAGCTTTAGAAGCCAGCTTGGCTGACTTGGGCGGCTATCAAGGCCATGGCTCATGGGCGATTCCGCAAGGAGCGCTGATCAGTTGGGCGTTGATGATGGAAGGCGGCATTCAGGTCAATGCACGAGGCCAACGCTTTCATGACGAAACGCAAGGCTATTCTGAAGCGGCCGTGCATGTGCTGGCCCAGCCCGGTGGGGTGGCATGGAATGTGTTTGACGAACCCATTTTGCAGCTGGCGCGCGGTTTTCTGGATTTTTGTGAAGCGGAGGCTGCGGGCGCTGTGAAGACCTGCGTCGACGGAGCTGCACTGGCTGCATGGATCGGCTGTGATGCTACGAATTTAATAGCGTCTTGCTCAGCATCTACAAGGGCGATTGGCTCAAAAGGCAAAGAAAGTCAGACGTTGGGGGGTGACCCTGCCGCCAAACGCCCGCTACAGGCTCCGCTCTATGCAGTCAAGGTCACTGGCGCGCTGTTTCACACGCAAGGCGGCCTCAACATCGACGCGCAATGCCGGGTGTTACGCCACAGTGGCATGCCCTTTCCCAATCTCCTGGCTGCCGGCGGTGCGGCGCGAGGCGTGTCAGGCAATGCCGTTTGGGGCTATTTGTCTGGCAATGGGCTGCTAAGCGCGGTTGCTGGCGGCGCAATTGCCGCCGAAACCGCATCGAAAATGGTGACCGCATGATTCCACTTCCCAAACAACTCCTACAACCCGGTGCCGTGCTCGCGCCAGGCATCTTTGATGCGCTCACTGCCTTGATCGCGGAGCAGGCTGGCTTTAAGGCGCTCTACCTCTCCGGCGCATCCATCGCCTACACGCGTCTGGCTCGCTCAGACGTGGGTTTAACCACTTTCAGCGAGGTGCAAGACACGCTCGCTCACATCACCGAGCGCGTCAACACGCCCGTCATCGTGGATGCCGACACCGGCTTCGGAAACGCGCTCAATGTGCAGCGCACGGTGCGCGGCTTCGAGCGTGCCGGGGCGGCCATGATCCAGATTGAAGACCAAGGCTTTCCCAAGCGCTGCGGCCATCTCGATGGGAAAACCGTGATTCCCACGAGTGAGATGTGCGGCAAGCTCAAAGCCGCGCTAGATGCCCGGCAAAGCGCATCCACCTTGATCTTGGCGCGCACCGACGCGTTGGCCATCGAAGGCTTGGACGCCGCCCTGGACCGCGCTGAAGCCTACCTCGCCTGCGGTGTAGACGCCTTATTCATCGAAGCCTTGCGAACGCCCGAGCAAATGCAAGCGGCCAACTCTTAAATGCAACTCCACCGACGATGGAGCGTGCAGAAGAAGTTCGTTGAAACCTGACAGACAGCATCTGCAATTCATTCTCATGCCTGGTCAACTCTTCAATGCG
>JANPAK010000157.1:0-1885 GCA_031429925.1 Variovorax sp. | reverse complement strand
CACCGGTTTTAAGGAAAAACTCACGCACATGGATGTGAGCGGGCAACTGGCCGGCGCGAGAGTCTTTGACATACTCAAGATCGGGATAGTCAGCGAACACACGCTCGACCAGTGGTTCGAGAAAGTGGCGCTCAAGGTCGGAGTGGCCGACGGGTTTTTCAAGAGAAAGCGCAGTGATGATGGTCAGCTCACGAGTTGCACTGTCCTTGATGCGTCGATACAGGGCGTTGACCAAAGGGTTGGGCTTGCCAATCCCCAACGGAATACCGAGCACGATCGGGCCTTCAATGGTGTCGAGGATGTGATCGACGGCTGCTTCAAGGGATGTGAGTGTTTGGGTCATGGCGCACCTAAAGTCGGAAGTGGATGAGATCTACTATGAATCGTGCCAAGCGAACTTGCTTTGATCTGCCTCAAACACTTTGCATCCATGACCAAGTACAAACAAGGTCTGATTAAGGAGAGTTCATGAAGGAAGTTGTCAGCGTCAGTCTTGGCGAGGTCAAACAGAATTTTGATTTCCAGGCCTCATTCATGGGCCACGCCATGCGCGTTCGTCGATTGGGCACCAATGGCAGCGCGAGCAAGGCCGTGAGCTTGCTTCGTCAATGGGAATCCAAAGCGGATGTTTTGGCGCTGGGCGTATCGCGCGATAGCTTCAATGTGGCTGGGAAGCAGTATGCTGAGCCGGACAGCTTGGCGCTGAAAAGTACGGTGTCGCGGGTTCCTGTGACCACCGGTGCTCAGCTTCAAGACATTTTGCAGGAATGGGCCGTGCGCCATGTGCAAACTGTTCTGCCTAAGTTCTTTAGCAATGCCCGCGTGCTGTTTTTGTCGGGGCGGGGCCAGTATCGTCTGGCGATGTGTTTGTCTGAGTACACACACAACCTGCAGTTTGCAGACCCCATTTTCCAGCATGGTGCGCCCAAGGTGCTGCACGGTATCAATGAATTGGATCTGTACACGCGCGGCGCGCATGTGGTGTCGCGATGGGTGCCACAGGCTGCCACAGACAACAAAGCCGTGAAGAAGTGGGCTGACTACGTGCTTCACGATGCTTTGCTGGAAGCCACTGTGATTGTGGCCATGCCGCATGAGCTTGAGCGCTTGGATCCGAAGGATGTCGAAGGAAAAGTCGTGCTCAGTTGCGGTGTGAGCGATGCGCGAGCGCATGCTTGGGGAAAGCTCGGCGTTCAGACCATCATTGATGCTGCGCCCGCTTTGCAAGGTCATTGCTTGACGCCCCCAACCCTGGACGCCATGCTGATCGCCGCATCCGGACGCCATGGCGCAGATCTAAGCAATGAGGATTACTTGGACATGCTTTCGCAAGAAGGGCTGCAGCCAAGGATGCTGTATCCAAACGGGCCAAAGCGCAAGAATCGATTCGCATTCGTGATTCATCCCTTGTCGCAGGAGTATTTCAAAAAGGTCAAGCCGATTGAGATGTTGTCCAACGTGTCGCCGCCCATCGTGATGGATGCGCTAGAAAAGGCGATGGCCTACGCGCCGCCCTTTGTGTACTCCAAAATCACCGGTATTGAGTCCCCCACTGGCGCGCAGGCTGAGGGTTGGTTGATTTCAGTGGGCGGCACGCCCAAGGAAATCATGGCGCACAGCCCGGAGTTCACGTATCGGCGGTTGCTTGCTGCAGCGGAGCTGGCGCGCGGGTTAGGTGCGCAGATCATGGGGCTCGGGGCATTTACCAAAGTGGTGGGCGATGCAGGCGTGACTGTGGCTAAGCGTGCACCTTTGCCGATCACCACGGGTAACAGCTACAGCGCGTCTGGCGCGCTTTGGGCCGCTCACGACGCGATGCGGCGCATGGGCTTGGTACGTGCGCCAGCCAAAGGTAAACGAGCCGAGTTCAAAGCGATGGTGGTGG
>JANPAK010000156.1:0-2040 GCA_031429925.1 Variovorax sp. | reverse complement strand
GCATCCAAAATGCCTTCGGGGATTTCTTTGGTTGAGCCGTCTTTGGCGGTGTACAGAATCGCGGGGTTGGTCATGAGGTGACCGACGTTGCGAAGGAACAAGAGGCTGCGGCCATGCAATTTCACTTCACCTTTGCCAGATGGCTTGGTGTATTCGCGGTCTTTGTTCAAGCCGCGCTTGAGCGTCTGGCCGCCTTTGTCGAAGCTCTCGGTGAGCGTGCCGTCCAAAATGCCGAGCCAGTTGCTGTAAGCCAGCACTTTGTCATCGGCATCGACCACGGCCACGGAGTCTTCTAAATCCAAAATCGTGGATAGAGCCGATTCCATCACGATGTCGGCCACACCAGCAGCGTCTGTGCTGCCGATGCGGTTGGTTTTGTCGATCACGATGTGCAGATGCAGGCCGTTGTGTGCGAGCAGCACGCCACTTGGCGCTGAAGCAGAGCCTTGGTAGCCGATGAATTGCTTGGCATCTTTCAAGCCCACTTTACTGCCATCTTTGAATGAAATGAGCAGTTTTTCGGCAGAAACACTGTAAAGTTTGCTATCAGAATGTGAACCCTTGGCAAGCGGCGCACACTGATCGAGCAAGTAGCGTCCTTGGCGCACCACTTCGGCGCCGCGCAGTTCGTTGTAGCCCGGGCCTTTGTTTAAGCCATTGGCTTCGGAGATCGCATCGGTGCCATACAGCGCGTCATACAGGCTGCCCCAGCGCGCATTGGCGGCATTGAGCGCATAGCGCGCGTTAAGAATCGGCACGACCAGCTGCGGGCCAGCGAGTGTGGCCAGCTCTGCGTCGACGTTTTTCGTCGTGACTTTGAGCTTCTTCGGCTCGGGCACGAGGTAGTCAATGCTGGAGAGGAATTTGCGGTAGGCCTTCATGTCCCGCACTGGGCCGGGGTTGACCTTGTGCCAAGTGTCCATCTTGGCCTGCAGGCGGTCGCGCTCGGCGAGCAAGGCGATGTTTTTGGGAGAAAGGTCTTGCACGATCGCGTCAAAGCCCTTCCAGAACTTGTCGCTCTTGATGCCACCGGCGGGCAGGACTTTCTGTTCAATGAAGTCATGTAAGTTGGTGGCCACTTGCAGGGAATGCTTGTGTGTGCGTTGGGTCATGGTGGTCTTTCAGAAATGCAAAGGTCAAAGAGTTAAGAGAAGAAATTGAAAACATCGCGCAGGCTCGTGCCCATGCGGGTCGGCGGCAAGCCGATTTCCTCCGCTGGCAGGCCCGCGCGGTTCACCCAGAGCGTGCGATAACCTGCCCAAGTGGCGGCCATGGCATCCCAGCCGTTGGAGCTGACGAAAAGCATTTGCTTGGGTTGCAGGCCGGTGGCGTTGGAGCCGAGGGCGTAGGCATCAGGGTGGGTTTTGTATTTGCGGATGCTGTCCACGCTGATCACGTGGTCGAGCACATCGGCCAAGCCTGCGGATTTCACGGCCACATCGAGCATCGCTGGATCCCCGTTGGAGAGGATTCCCGTGACGATGCCGCGAGATTTCAGCTCGGCGAGGACCTCACGGTTCTCAGGGAAAGCAGAGAGATGGCGGTATTGGTTCATCAGCTGGGAGACTGCTGAATCTGTATCTTTAAGGTCAAAATGGCCACTTGCCGGCATAGAATCTGACCGAACAGCTATCAATTTAATAGCGTATCGCAACGCCTTTTGTGTCACGGTCCAAAACGGCTGGTAATGCGCACCATGGTTGCAGGTGGTCAAAAGCCGCGAGTATTCGATTTGTTTGTCGCGCCAGACCTGCGCCAGCCTTTGGCCTTGGCCAGGAAACAGTTGCTCAGCAGCCATACTGACGCTGTACACGTCAAACAGCGTGCCATAAGCGTCAAACAAGACTGCGCGAGGAGTGAATTGGGTTTTGTCCACGAATCAGACTGTATTACAAACTGATTCGATGATTAATAACCTCAAGGTTTCTGCATTCGTGACAAAAACGCATGCAATTAAGGCAGAAGAACCGTTGCCCCCACGGTTTGGCGGCTCTCCAGCATCCGGTGCGCCTGCACAGCATGATCAAGCGCGAAGGTTTG
>JANPAK010000155.1:0-25858 GCA_031429925.1 Variovorax sp. | reverse complement strand
AAAACGCACTTTTGTGCTGCCCTGGCTTGCGCGGCCGCCTGTGGGCATTGAGGCTTTGGGGGCTTTGGTTCAAGAACCTTCGGAAAACCTGTAAGGGCGCTGCGGCGTGCTCAGAGCGAGGCCTTTGCTGCCCTGAGTACCGCTGCAGACTTCTCCAAGCCCGCACGTTCGCTATCGCTCATCGACGGTTCTAAAACGCGTGTGGCTCCAGCACTTCCCACCAATGCAGGCAGCGAGAGCGCCACATCATGCAGACCCATGGCACCGCACTGCACCCGCGATACAGTCAACACACGTTGCTTGTCGCCCAGCAGGCACTCCACTAAACGCGCAGTGACCAAGCCAATGGCATGGTTAGTCGCCCCCTTGCGCTGAATCACTTCGTACGCTGCCAAGCGCACGTCGCGGGCCAGACGCAGCTCTGCTCCATCGTCCCATCCATCCCAAGCGCGCAGCGGCACCCCGCCCACCTGTGCGCCAGACCACAGCACTAACTCAGAGTCGCCATGCTCTCCAATCACTTGGGCATGCACAGACTGGGTTGCCACCTTTAGCTCCAAACCGATCATTTGGCGAAGCCGCGCGGTATCCAGCATCGTGCCCGTACCCATCACGCGGTGCAGCGGTAGGCCACTAGCTTGCGCCATGACATGGGTAAGCACATCAACCGGGTTGGTCACCACGACCACAATACCTGCAAAACCAGCGAGGGTTTGGCCAATGTTGGCCACCATCTTAGCGTTGTCACGCAACAAATCTAGGCGGCTCTCGCCGGGCTTGCCTCCCCGACCGGCTGCCACCACGACAACGTCGGCATCACGCATGTCGCTCAGGCCCACCGCGCGCACTTCGCAGCGGGGATAAAACGCAGCGCCATGGGCTAAATCCATGGCCTCGCCTTCAGCCACGGTGCCTCTGGCGTCGTGCAGCCAAAGCGCCTTTGCCGCCCCGGTTTGCAACACGGCCATGGCGACGCTGCTGCCTACCCACCCTGTGCCAATGACGCCCACAACCTGCTGCATTTTTCTCTCCTTATGAAGAAATTAAATCCAAAGCCTGTTCTAGAGACAGGTCTATAGGTATCCGCATCGTACGCCACGATCCGTCCGCAAAGACGGCGCAGAACGCTATCTTTATGGCAATAACTCCAATACAGCCGAAACGCAAGAAAGCGCAGGAGCTAGGATTGCTTTTCCGGCCGCAGTTTCGCTGGGACATGGACGGCTTTCGCCTATGGAACTGACCTAGATTGGTAGAATGGGCGAGGTTGACGATGCCCTTCAATCGGCCCGGCGTTACGATTCTGCGCAAATTGCAAGATGGGCACGACAAACCCCACTTGGCTAGAAGCCGCCAGAGACCACGGGAACTGGCGCGGACAAACCCGCCCAGCTTTTGTATCCCTTGGGTTGACGTCAATCTCGCATTGCTCCCAGCCAGCCCAGCCAATCTGAACTGCCTCGTTGGCGGTGAACACGTCAGGCCGCGAACGGGCTGTTTCTGCGGCGGCTGGATCACACCCGAGCTGGTTGGGCCATTCAAAGGGGAAGAAGGGACGCAGGGCTGGTAGAGCCCGCTTGCGCGGTGGGGCTCTTGCCGCGCTGGTCCATTTGGCGCGCTCGCAGTGATGCTGGGGCGCTGAACATCGCGGCAATGCGATTCGAGGCAAGATGGCCCAAGTATTATGGGGACCATGGCGACTTTTAAGCCAAATAGGCAGCTAGCCGACATGGTTATTGCGCAACGCGCTATTATTTTTATAGTAATAAACGCAATGCATCGTCCCAGTGCTTCGGCTCAACTGGCGTGATGGAGAGGCGATTGCCGCGCTGCAGGATGGTGAGATCAGCCAGGCTGGGCGCCTCACGCAACTGCGCGAGTGAAATCAAAGGCAGCTTGCGCACAAGCTGAACGTCCACATGCTCCCAGCGCGGGGCTTCTGGCTTGGACTTGGCATCAAAGTAGTTGCTCTTGGCGTCAAACTGCGTGGCATCCGGGTAGGCCAAGCGACTGATGCGCACGATGCCTACAATGCCCGGCTGCGGGCAGGAGGAATGATAGAAAAACGCGAGATCGCCTAAGCGCATCTCGCGCATGAAATTTCGGGCTTGGTAGTTGCGCACGCCTGTCCACGGCACGGTTTGTTGTGGCAAGCGGGCGAGATCGTCAATCGAACACTCGCTTGGCTCGGACTTCATGAGCCAAAAGTGGGGCGGTAAAGGGGTGGCAGACATGCCGCCACCTTATCACCCAAAGACTCAAGGATCAACGAAACCAGCCGCCGCCATGCCCACCTGGAGGGTGCATGCCACCACGACCGCCGCGCTCACCGCGTGCCTTCATCCGTTCGGCCAGCTTACTGCGCTGCGCTGGCGTCAGCACCTCAGCGGCGTCGGCCATGTGGTTGAGCATTCTGCGGCTCATGCCGTCCATCAGCTGAGTTTGCTCTGTACGAAGTTTTTCGAGTGCAGCGCGATCGATGGTGGGCGCGGCGAGCAGATCCACGCCTCTCTTGCGCGCTGCCATGAGTTGTTCACGCAGGGGCTGCATGTCTTTCTGCGCAGCCTGCGCAAGCTGAGTGAGCTTGGCCTTTTGCTCGGGCGTGCCATCGACCTCTTTGATGATACGGTCGATACGCCGCTCGGCCATTCGCTCCATCGAGTGCGGCCCCATGCCGCCTGGCCCACCAGCGCCCGGGCCACCAGGCGCCTGTGCCGCCGCATGACCAACGAGGCCGGCGGCGCCCAGTGCGGCGAGCAGTTGAAACAACCGGCGTTTGCCGAAACGAAGAGTGGTCAAGGAGGTAGACATTTGCGTTCCTTTGGTAACGTGTTGATGATGGGGTCTACTTTGGGCCGCGTATGCAAAGCAACAGCGCAGGCGCGGTAAAGTTAGGTAAATGCAAACCGCCACCCTCAACACGCTTTGGCAGGTTCTGTGCGCTCAAAGCGAGCAGCGCGGCGCGGCGCCTGCGCTACGATTTGAGGGCCAACAGACGAGCTACGAGCAGTTGGCAAGACAAGCGCGGTCGATGGCCACAGCTTTGCTTTCGCATGGCTTGCTTCGGGGTGACCGCGTCGCTTGGCTGGGCTTGAACCATCCTTTGCAGATCGCTTTGCTGTTTGCCTGCGCTGGTCTGGGTGCGATCGCAATGCCATTGAACTACCGGTTGGCTGTGCCCGAGCTGGAGCGTATCTTGCGCGATGGACAGCCAAGCCTGCTCGTCCATGACGCGAGTTGGGCAGACCTGGCGCTCGGCTTGAGTGCAAACTGCGCGGTGCCACTGCGCAGCTTTCAAGGCTTGCTAGGCGACGGTTCAGCGCTGCAAACGAACAACATGCAACACGGCCAGAGCAACGATGCCGCCTTGCTGGTCTACACCTCGGGCACCACCGGCTTGCCCAAAGGCGCCGTGCACACCCAGCAAAATTTATGCGAAAACATGAGGATAGCCCTCAACAATACTGCGCTAGATGCTACTGATTTAGTAGCGAGTATGTTGCCTCTGTTTCATGTGGGTGGCCTGTGCATTCAGACTCTGCCCGCGCTCATGGCCGGTGCTTGCGTGCAGTTGCATGCTCGGTTTGAGCCGGGCGCAGCGCTGCACAGCTTCGCGCACGACAAGCCCTCGCTCACGTTGCAAGTGCCAGCCACCATGCGCGCTTTGATAGATCATCCAGATTGGGCGAGCACGGACTTGAGCAGCTTGCGCGCGGTGTGGGCGGGTTCCTCCATCTTGCCGGCAAGTTTGATCGAAGCGTTTCATGTCCGCGGCATTCCAGTGTGCAATGTGTACGGAAGCACGGAAACGGGGCCATTTTCGATCAGCTTGGGCCCCGATCACGCGCGCGAACGGGTGGGCAGTTGTGGCTGGCCGGCCAGCGCTGTGGTCCAGGTGAAGCTTGCGAATGCGCAACAAGGCGTCGGCGAGATCTGCGTTCGCGCGCCAAATGTGGCCATGCGCTATTGGCCCGACCTGCCCTTAAAAGACAAGGAAGGCTGGTTTCACACCGGCGATCTTGCGCGGCAAGAGGCGGACGGAAGTTATTGGGTGGTGGGCCGTGCGAAAGACATGCTGATCTCTGGCGGCGAAAACATCTATCCCGCTGAAATTGAAAATTTGCTGAGCGCACAGCCGGGCGTGCTTGAATGCGCCGTCATCGGCCGCCCCGATGCGAAATGGGGCGAGGTGGTGGTTGCTTGCGTCGTGCTCAGGCCGGACGCAAACGCCGAGCGAGCACAGCAAACATTGAGCGCAGCCCTCAATGGTCTATTAGCTCGCTATAAAATCCCGCGCCAATGGCACTTCCTCCGCGAGCTACCCAAAACAGCACTCGGGAAAGTCCAAAAAAGCCAACTCCTCGAACAGCTTTTGCAAAACCAGCAGACTTGATATACTTGGCCTCAGCGCCGATTTGCTTCAGCTTGCGGGCGCTTTAAAAATACTGCTAAATACGAGCCCCAATCACCCGGTTTCGCATTTAGCCAACCGGGTTTTTTATTGCTTATGAGTTTTATCGCGACGCCGCAATCCATGCATTTCGAAGCCGCTTTGCCGTTGCAAAGTAGCTCGAGCATTCGCGCGTATGACCTGGCATATGAAACCTACGGGGAGCTCAATGCCGACAGAAGCAACGCCGTTTTGATCTGTCATGCGCTGAATGCTTCGCACCATGTCGCCGGTGTGTACGAAGGCCAAGAAAAATCAGAAGGCTGGTGGGACAACATGATTGGCCCCGGCAAGCCGGTAGACACGAACCGCTTTTTCGTGATCGGCGTCAACAATCTCGGCTCCTGCTTTGGCTCCACCGGGCCGATGCATAAGAATCCCGATAGCGGCGAAGTCTATGGCGCAGACTTTCCGGTCGTCACTGTAGAAGATTGGGTGAACGCACAGGCGCGCTTGCTTGATGCGCTAGGCATTGAGACCCTGACCGCTGTGATGGGCGGCAGCCTCGGCGGCATGCAGGCGCTTTCTTGGACGCTGCAATACCCCAAACGTGTGAGGCACGCCGTGGTGGTGGCCAGTGCGCCCAACCTCAATGCAGAGAACATCGCCTTCAACGAGGTGGCCCGCCGCGCCATTGCCACCGATCCGGATTTTCATGGCGGGCATTTTTACCGGCATGGCGTAGTGCCCAAACGCGGCTTGAGGATTGCTCGAATGATTGGCCACATCACCTATCTCAGCGATGACGTGATGAACGAGAAATTCGGTAGGCTGCTACGCGACGGCGTGGATCTCAAGTATTCAACGCAGGACGTCGAGTTTCAAATTGAGAGCTACCTGCGCTACCAAGGAGACAAGTTTGCCGAATATTTCGACGCCAATACCTATCTGCTGATCACTCGCGCCTTGGATTACTTCGATCCTGCCAAACGATTCGAGGGCAACTTGAGTGCCGCGCTCGCCGAAGCCGCCGCCAGATTCCTGCTCGTTAGCTTCACCACCGATTGGCGCTTTTCCCCTGCTAGGAGCCGCGAGATGGTTCGCGCTCTACTCGACAATGGCCGAGATGTGAGCTACGCCGAGATCGACGCACCGCATGGCCATGACGCCTTTCTGCTGGATGACCCACGTTATTTGAACGTCGTGCGCTCTTATTTTAATAGCATCGAACTTACTGGCCAAGGGAGCTCAGCGTGAGCGACGTCGCCCTACATCAGCGTATCGCACAGATGGTGCCACAAGGCGCGCATGTTCTGGATCTGGGCTGCGGTGATGGCGCTTTGCTTGCTCATCTGAAGGCTGCTCGTGGCTGCACAGGCTATGGCGTGGAGATCAGCGACGAAGGCGTGCATGCCTGCATTGCACGCGGAGTCAATGTGATTCAGGCCAATTTGGATGCCGGCCTGTCCATGTTTCGCGATCAGAGTTTCGATGTCGTTCTGCAAATTGATACCTTGCAACATCTTCGCAACGCCGAAACCATGCTTCGCGAGACGGCGCGCGTTGGCCAATTGGGCATCGTTGCCTTCCCCAATTTCGCGCATTGGCCCAATCGCCTGCAGGTGTTGCAAGGGCAAATGCCCGTGACCAAAACCCTGCCCTACCAGTGGTACGACACGCCAAACATTCGCGTGGCCACGTTCAAAGACTTTGAGCAACTCGCGCAAAAAGATGGCCTGCGCATTCAAGACAGCTTTGGCTGGCAAGATGGCAAAGAAGTGCGCTTCGCACCGAATGCGCGAGCCAGCATGGCGGTGTTTGCCTTCAAGCGCTGATTGCGTGTAAACTGAGTTCATCGGGATTCACAGCCTCCCGAGTCTTTTCGAAGATAGACGGTGTCCCGTCCAAGTGCTGGCCACCCACAAGGTTGAATTGCTATGGACACCGCATCTTCTCAAAATCATTCTCATTTTCAACCCGCATTGCTCAAAGGCTTGCTTGGTCGTGCTGACGCGCCACTGATTCTGGATGTACGCCGAGAGGCTAAGTTTCAGGAAAGCTCACGTATCGTCTGCGGCGCGTTGCGCGTTGCGCCAGAGCAAATACCGGATTTTGCGCGTAGCCAAGCGCCACGCGATGCGCTGGTGTATTGCGTTTATGGTCACAACGTGAGCGCTGAAGCAAACGCCGCGCTACATGCGCAGGGCTGGAGTTCGCAAGCGATTGCCGGCGGCATCGAAGGAGGACAGGCCGAAGGTGCCGATGCCGACTCCGAGGCTAACGTTGCGCTTTGGCGCAGCGAGCGTTTGCCGACGATTCTCAAGCGCCCTGATTGGGGGGTGACCGGTGAAAAGCCGTCGCGTTGGATCACCCGCGAGCGCCCCAAGATTGATCGGATTGCCTGCCCTTGGTTGATCCTGCGCTTCATTGACCCGCGAGCAGAGTTTTTCTATGTGCCCACCGAGACGGTGTTCACACAAGCAAAGACCTTAAATGCCGTGCCCTATGACATCCCCGGTGCGCCAGTCTCACATGAGGGCGCGCATGGCGAGTGGTGCAGTTTTGATGCATTGCTCAAGGGCTTTGATTTGCAGCTACCCGCCCTTGATTTGCTGGCAACGATTGTGCGGGGCGCCGATACCGATCGGCTTGACTTGACGATGCAAAGCGCAGGCCTTCTGGCGGTGTCTTTGGGCATGTCTCAACTGCACACCGATGACCTGACGATGCTTAACGTAATGCTGCCTGTCTATGACGCGCTCTATGCTTGGTGCAGTCATCAAGTAGCAGGTGTACAAGAGGGGCATCGTTGGCAGAGCGCGACGGTATGAAAGACGCTCACGAAATGACCGTGACACCATCCTCTGATGAGTCTGCGCGATCGGTGGGCTTCTTTGAGGCCTTCAAGTTTTGGCTCAAACTCGGCTTCATCAGCTTCGGCGGCCCCGCCGGACAGATCGCCATCATGCAGCGCGAGCTGGTCGATGAGCGACGCTGGATATCGCAGGCGCGCTTTAACCATGCTTTGAATTACTGCATGCTGCTGCCTGGCCCGGAGGCGCAGCAGCTGGCGACGTATATCGGCTGGCTGATGCACCGGATACCCGGTGCGCTTGTTGCGGGTGGCTTGTTTGTGTTGCCATCGCTGTTCATTTTGATTGCCCTGTCTTGGGTGTACGTGGTGTACGGCCAAGTCCCCGCTGTGGCTTCTGTACTCTGGGGCGTGCAATGTGCAGTGGCGGCGATTGTGGTGCATGCGTTGTGGCGGGTGGCCAGCCGTACCATGCCAAAACCAAGGGAAGCCGGCATATTGATTGCGCTGGCTGCTATGAGTTTTGTAGCGATTGCCGTGTTCAATCTGAGCTTCTTGTGGATCGTCCTGATCGCCGGCATCGTAGGCTGGTTCGGCGCGAGGCGCTATCCCGAGCAATTTGCGGGCTGTGGGCACGGCGGCGTGGCCAAGACCGGCAACTCTGGCTATTTGATTGGTGACGATACGCCTACACCAGCGCACGCGATGTTCTCCAAAACCAGAATGTTGCGTATCTTGTTTGGCGGCCTGGCTCTCTGGGTGGCGAGCATGGGCGCATTAGTCGCGTGGCAAGGCTGGAGTGCGAGTCTCACCCAGATGGGCTGGTTTTTCAGCAAAGCAGCGATGGTCACTTTTGGTGGCGCCTATGCCGTGCTTCCGTATGTGACGCAAACCGCTGTCACCAACCAATGGCTCACGCCTGATCAGATGATGGCAGGCTTGGCGCTTGGCGAAACCACGCCTGGCCCATTGATCATGATTGTCGCTTTTGTGGGCTATGTGGGGCAAGCTTTGGAAGTTCAGCGCATGGGTGCGAGCGCAAACTTTGTTGGCGCGGCGATGTTCATCATGGGCTGCTTGGGTGCTTTGGTGGCGACATGGTTCACGTTTTTGCCCAGTTTTGTCTTTATCCTCGCAGGTGGCCCGTTTGTGGAGTCGACACACGGCAAGTTAGGTTTCACAGCGCCACTCAAGGCCATCAGCGCCGCGGTGGTCGGAGCAATAGCTTCATTAGCTGTGCTGTTTATCCAGCATACGGTGATGGGCAAAGGTGGTATCGATGGGTTGGCAATCGCGCTGATGATATTGGCAGCGCTTGCGCTTTTTAAGCTGCAATGGAGCGTTGTGCGGGTGATTGCGTTGTGCGCGGTGCTTGGCTTACTGCGGGCTTGGGCGGCAGGGCTTTGATCTGCGTAGGCTGGGAAGGTGAAACCAAGTATGATGAAATGAGTTTCTGGCCTAAATATTGCTCTGTCTTGCGGTGTTTCGCCTTATCCATTTCTCGCTATGACTATCCACGCCGCCCTTCATCACGTTACGCACTACCAATACAGCCATCCCGTCGCCCTCGGAGCTCAGGTGGTACGTTTGCGGCCGGCGCCGCACTGCCGTAGTCGCATCATTTCTTACTCCTTGACCATCGAGCCAGCTGGGCATTTTGTGAATTGGCAGCAAGATCCGTTTGCCAACTATTTGGCTCGCTTGGTGTTCCCGGAAAAGGTCAAGGAGTTCAAAGTCACCGTCGACTTGGTGGTTGACATGTCGGTCTACAACCCGTTTGACTTTTTTTTGGAATCCAGCTCCGAACGTTACCCGTTCGCGTACACCAGCTCGGATGCCCACGAGCTTGCGCCCTATCTTTTGACCGACCCGTTAACCAAGGTCTCGCCGCTTTTTGCCGAGTACCTGAAAAAGTTGGATCGCAGTGACCAGCGCAGCATCGATTTTTTGATCGGCGTCAATCGTTTGGTGCAGCAGGACGTGCAGTATCTGATTCGCATGGAGCCTGGCGTACAAACCCCCGAGCAAACTCTCGAACTTGCTCGCGGCTCGTGCCGAGACTCGGCTTGGCTTTTGGTCAACCTGCTTCGGCATTGCGGCCTAGCTGCGCGTTTTGTGTCGGGCTACTTGATTCAACTGACGCCAGATGTCAAAGCATTGGATGGCCCCAGCGGCACGACGGTGGATTTCACCGACTTGCACGCGTGGTGCGAGGTGTATTTGCCGGGTGCAGGTTGGGTCGGCTTGGACGCGACGTCTGGCCTGATGGCGGGCGAGGGGCATATTCCGTTAGCCTGTACCCCACAGCCTTCTAGCGCGGCGCCGATCGAGGGTGGGGTGGAGGCGTCCGAGGTTGTGTTCAAACACGACATGCGCGTCACGCGCTTGCTGGAAACGCCACGGGTGACCAAACCCTACACCGATGAACAATGGTCAAAAATCTTGGCGATTGGCGAGCAAGTCGATACAGACTTGACCGCCGGCGATGTGCGCTTGACCATGGGTGGAGAGCCCACTTTTGTCGCCGTCACTGACCGCGATGCGCGCGAGTGGAACACCGATGCGCAAGGCCCCACCAAGCGTGTTTACGCAACGGAAATCATGCATAAGCTCTCGCAGCGCTATGCGCCTGGAGGGCTCGTGCACATTGGGCAAGGCAAGTGGTATCCCGGCGAGCAGTTGCCGCGCTGGGCCTTTAGTGTGCTTTGGCGCAAAGATGGGCAAGCCATTTGGCACAACCCCGCTTTGCTGGCCGATGAGCGCAAGCCGCAAAACTATAGCGTGGATGATGCGCGCCGCTTCATGGAGCAGGTGACCATCGAACTCGGTCTTCCGCAGGATACCAAGCATCCGTACATTTGCCCGGCTTACGAAGACGTTTGGTACTACATGTGGCGCGAAAAGCGCTTGCCCGTGAACGTGAGCGCACAAGACCCTCGCTTAGCCGACCCACTGGAAAGAGATCGCTTGACCCGCGTGTTTGATCAGCAGCTGGGGACGGTTGTCGGCTATGTTTTGCCGTTGCAAACCTTTGATGAAAGTCCAAATGCGGATATCGTGGCGGTCAAAGCACTGCCTAAAGCGCATTCCACCCGATGGAACACCGGTATTTGGCATGTGCGCGGCGGGCAGTTGTTTCTTGTTCCCGGTGATTCGGCAATGGGTTATCGGCTGCCGCTGGATACGCTGCCTTGGGTTCACACCAAAGACTATCCCTACTTGATTGAGCAGGATCCGATGGTCCAGCGCCCAGCTTTGCCCGCTGCCTCTCAGGTGCAGACGCGCGTGGCTGCTGGCACCAGCGCGCAAGGTGCGAGGGTTGATCGATTGCCCAAACCGCTTGAGTCGGCGCACTGGCTGCCAAGAACCGCACTTTGCGTGGAGGCACGCGCCGTTCCCCATGTTGGTGACAAAAAAGATCAGCCTAAGGGCAAGCTGCTCTACGTCTTCGTGCCTCCAGTTGCACGGCTTGAAAGCTACCTTGAATTGGTCAATGCGATTGAGCGCACCGCTCAAGGTTTGAATCTGCAGGTGGTGTTAGAGGGCTATCCGCCGCCACGCGATCCGCGCCTGAACATGCTGCAAGTCACGCCCGATCCCGGCGTGATTGAAGTCAACATCCAGCCGGTTGATAACTGGCGCGAGTTGGTTGAGAACACTGAGTTTCTGTATGACGCGGCGTTCTTGTCGCGCCTGAGTGCAGAAAAGTTCATGACCGATGGCAAACATACTGGAACGGGTGGGGGCAACCACTTTGTGATGGGCGGCTCAACGCCTGCAGACAGTCCCTTCCTGCGCAAACCCGAGCTTTTGGCCAGTCTGCTGAGCACTTGGCATAACCATCCGAGCTTGAGTTATCTTTTCAGCGGTACGTTCATTGGCCCCACGAGTCAAGCACCGCGCGTTGACGAGGCGCGCAATGACCAGGTTTTTGAGTTGGAACTTGCGCTCAACGAAATCGTTAAAGCCAGTGCGAACGCCAAGTCGGTGTCGGGCGAGCAAGCGATGCCGCCCTGGTTGATTGATCGCACCTTGCGCAATATTTTGGTCGACGTGACGGGCAATACGCACCGCAGCGAGTTTTGCATCGACAAGCTGTATTCGCCGGACTCCTCAACTGGGCGACTGGGTCTGCTTGAGTTGCGCTCCTTCGAAATGCCGCCTCATGCACGCATGAGTGTGGTGCAGCAGTTACTGCTGCGCGCATTCATCGCGCATTATTGGAATCATCCCCGTGTCACGCCGCTCACTCGTTGGGGCACGCAACTGCACGACAAATTCCTGCTGCCACATTTCGTTTGGCATGACTTGCTGGAGGTGGTCGCCGAGCTCAATGCTGCGGGTTACGCTTTTGATACCGGTTGGTTTGCCCCTCATTTCGAGTTTCGCTTCCCAACCATTGGCACGCTCCCCCTCGCAGGCATGGAACTGACGTTGCGGACGGCGCTAGAGCCTTGGCATGTGATGGGCGAGGAGGGCGCGCCGGGTGGCACGTCGCGCAGCGTGGATTCCTCACTGGAGCGGATCGAAGTTCACGTTCGCAACTTCAATCCCTCGCGTTATGTGATCACGGTCAACGGCCACCGCCTTCCCCTGCAAGCAACGGGTGTTGCCGCAGAGTTTGTGGCAGGGGTTCGTTACATCGCGTGGAAGCCATACTCCGCTTTGCACCCCAGCATTGGCGTGCATGCTCCCCTGGTCTTCGATGTTGTCGACACTTGGGTGCGGCGCGCTGTCGGTGGTTGCCAATACCATGTGGCTCATCCTGGCGGCTTAAGCTACGAGAGCTTTCCGGTCAACGCCAATGAAGCGGAAAGCCGCCGCCTCAATCGTTTCGTTCCCATGGGGCATACGCCCGGTGAGCAAGCGGCTATCGTCGCAGCGCTTCAGACGCCGTCTGGAAACATTGGCAGTGCTGAGTTTCCATATACTTTAGACCTGCGCCGCTTTGGCGGAGCGGATCGTTGAGTTGTGTCAGGCCTTACCAGTGGTCTAAAAACGAATGCGGTAGGCTCAAGGCCATGTGCTTGACGTGAATACTGTCGACCCATCCAACTTCACTCGATCGGCCACACCAGTAGGGGCTAGCCAAGCATCTGTCGGACAGCGGTTTGTTGACAGCTGCGCCCAGCCCTCGGCGGCCGGCCACTTTGACGAGTTGAGAGGAATGGCGTTTGACGCAGTGCAGTCCTCGCATCAGATGCCGCTTGCGCCACTGTGGGGCAGTTTTTTGAGCCAAGTTGGGGCGTCCGGCATTGAGCAATTGGGTAAGAAGCGTACAGACATCGACCAGCAAATCCGTGCCAACGGCGTCACCTACAACCTTTACGCCCAGTCGGAATCATCAACAGTGCCTGGTCGACCGTGGGCGCTTGAACTGTTTCCATTCCTATTGAGTGGTCAAGAGTGGCAAGCTATTGAGGCCGGTATCGTCCAGCGCGCTCGGGTGCTTGAGGGCATCATGGCGGACGTGTATGGACCGCAAAAGCTTTTGCACAACGCATTGCTGCCAGCCGCGCTGACCCAAGGCCATCGAGGCTACTTGCGTGGTATGCACGGGGCGGGCATTGCGGGTGGTCGGTATTTGCACATCGCAGCCTTTGATATTGCGCGCTCACCTGCAGGCCAGTGGTGGGTTGTATCGCAACGCACGCAAGCGCCCTCTGGCTTGGGGTACTTGCTTGAAAACCGCGCCATCATTTCTCGCTTGTTTGACGGCCCCTTCAAGAGTGCACAGGTCCATCCACTGACTGCGACTTATCGGGCGCTCATCCGTACGATGCGCAACCTAAGCCCGGGTGGCGCAAAAGCGCATATCGCTTTGCTGACGCCTGGCCCGTACAGCGAGACTTACTTCGAACACGCCTACCTTGCGCGCCAACTTGGCCTCACTCTCGTTGAAGGCTCTGACCTGACCGTTCGCAATCAGAAGCTCTACTTGAAGACGCTGCATGGGCTAGAGCCCATTCATGGCTTGCTTAAGCGCTTGGATGATGTGTTTCTCGATCCGCTAGAGTTGCGCTCTGACTCCACGCTTGGTGTGCCTGGCTTGATGCAGTGTGTTCGGGCGGGCAACGTGTTGGTTGCCAATGCACCGGGTTCAGAGTTCTTAGAGTCGCCCGCGCTATTGGGCTTCATGCCTGGGATCTCAGAAGCACTGCTTGGAGAAACGCTGCAAATGACAGCGCTGCCCACATGGTGGTGCGGCGAGCGCGCGGCGCTGGAATCAGTTTTGCCGCGTTTGGGCAAAAGCGTCGTTAAGCCCAGCTATCCCATGGATAGGCAGCCGCCGCACATTGAACCGATGCTTGGTAAGTACATGAGTGGCAATCAACGCGACGAGCTTGCCGGGCGGATGCTGCGGGACGGCAATGCTTATACGGTGCAAAGCTACATGCCCTTATCGCAAATGCCCACATGGAAAGCTGGCCGCATTGTGCCCAAGAGCGCACTGCTGAGGGTGTATGCGGTATCAGATGGCGCGCTGGGTTGGCGCGTGTTGCCTGGTGGCTTGATGCGCATTGCAGCAGGCGGGCAGGAAATCGCTTCCATGCAAAGCGGTGGGAGCAGCGCCGACGTGTGGGTGTGTGGCCATGATCCTGTACAAGCGCCGACAGAAACATTGTCCGCATTGACGCTGACGGCCACAGACAAGCGTATGGTGACCAGTCGGGCTGCAGAGAATTTGTTTTGGCTCGGCCGGTATTCCGAACGCACCGAAAGTGGCTTGCACACGGCGCAATATATTTTGAACTATCTGGCGACGATGCAGGAGTTTCCCATCGACCACGCGATGCGCTCGTGGTTAAGCACCCTCGCTTTGCGCAATGCCTTGGTCATCCCTGGCGTCCCCAGCCTTATGCAATCGCCGCGCGTGTTTGAGCGTTCTCTGATTGCCGCCTTGGGAGATACGGCATTGAGTTACAGCGTCGGCTTCAATCTGCAAGCGCTGCGAAATGCCGCATTCAACGCACGTGCGCGTTTGTCGCAAGAGCAGTGGGATTTGATTGTTCAGTCGGAGCAGCACTTTTCACAACAAAGCAGTGCTTGGACGACCAGCAACCAAAGTAGCGCAACTGAAGCCATCGCGCTTTTAGATGCAACCGGTGTCAAGCTCGCGGCGATCATGGGCGCTCAAACGGACCGCATGACCCGAGACGATGGCTGGCGCTTGCTCAGCGCGGGGCGTTTGCTCGAGCGCCTGCAGTTTTTGGCGGCAACGTTGCTGGCCGGCTTCGAGCACGGTGCGCTCGCCTTCAGACCCGAAGATGGCTTAGACGGCAATCAAGCGGGCTTTAATGCGATGCTGGCATTGTTCGATAGCACAACAACTTACCGATCGCATCACGGCAATCGCAATGACATGGCTGCCTTGGTGGACACGCTGCTCATGGATCAAGACAATCCGCGATCTTTGGCTTGGGTCGTTAAGACGCTGCGCGGTCGATTGGCTAAGCTCTCAGGCGATGGGCCACAAGACGAATGCGCTCTATCGTTGATGCTGCCCGATGTGAGCCAATGGCAGCTTGCGCCATTGATGCATGTCGATCAGCAGGGGCGGCCTGATCGATTGCTCTCGCTGCTTCAGGCCTGTGCTCAGGCTGTCGGGCAAGTGGCGCTCGCTATTGGCGCACAATACTTCACGCATTCAAGTTTTGCTGAAAACAGCGTGGGCACGTGAGATGCAAATTGAAGTTACGCACTTGACGCGCTATCGGTATCAGCCCAGGGTGGAGCATGCGCAGCATGTGTCTTACCTTACGCCCCTGCAAAGCCAATATCAACAGCTGCAGAGTCATCACTTGGACATCGTGCCCGCGCCAGACGAGTATGAGTCGCGCCCCGATATATTTGGCAACATGCGCACATTTTTTTCCATTCATGCGCCCCATGATTTATTGAGCGTAACAGCACGCAGTGTGGTTACCACACAACCCAATCCGCCTGTTGTCAGCAACCTTCTCTGGGAGACAGCGCAGGCGGGGTTTCGCTATCACGTGCACGCTCCCTACCATGCCGCCACGGAGTTCATCTTTGCATCACCCTACGTTCCGATCCATCCAGATTTTCTGAACTATGCCCTGACCAGCTTCGCGCCTGGCACCACTTTGCTGAGCTGCGCATTTGATTTGATGGATCGCATCCATCGAGAGTTCACCTATGCTGCGAACAGCACCCAAGCGCATACGACTGCGCTCGAGGCGATGACACAGCGGCGCGGCGTGTGCCAAGACTTTGCGCACATCATGATTGCCTGCTGGCGCGCGATGGGCTTACCTGCGCGGTATGTGAGCGGTTATCTGCTGACGCATCCTGCGGCGGGTCAGCCTCGTTTGGTCGGCGCCGATGCCTCGCACGCTTGGGCGTCGATCTTCATTCCGCATGTTTCGGACGACGGCAAAACGATCCTAGGCGATGGTCAATGGCTAGACTTTGATCCTACCAACAACCGCAATGCGGGCGACGATTACGTCACTCTAGCGACCGGACGAGATTTTGCGGATGTGTCACCCTTGCGCGGCGTCATACTCGGCGGCGCGGATCATGTGATGGATGTCCAAGTGACCGTCACGCCCCTGGCGGCGTAACGGCAAGACCTGCCGGCGTATTACTCGTAGACCTCGGCATCTGGATCGCTGGCCTCCAGCTCGTAGCTGGCTGCAAGCATAGCCAAGCGGCCGATCACGCCGTACATGTAAAAGCGATTGGGCACACTCGCGCCTGGTTTGGCGCCCGGCTGCGGCATGTGCGCGGACTTGTCGAAAGCCAAGGGGACAAACTGCGAACCGGGCGCATTGAGATTCTCATCCACGCCCCTTTCGGCATGAATTCGATAGAAACCGCCCACCACATACCGATCCATCATGTAAACCACTGGCTCGGCCACAGCATCGTTCAAGCGCTCGTTGGTGTGCACGCCTTCTTGAATGATCACTTGATTGACTTCCAAGCCATCTTTAACGACGCTCATTTTGTTCTTCGTCTTGCGATTGAGCACGTCTAGATCTTTGGCATCGCGAACGGTCATGATGCCCATACCGTAGGTACCGTTGTCGGCTTTAACAACAACAAAAGGCTTCTCTTGAATCCCGTATTCCTTGTACTTACGCTTGATCTTAGTGAGCAAGGTATCGACATTGGACGTGAGGCAGTCCATGCCCAAGCCTTCTTGGAAGTTGACTTCGCCGCACTGCGCAAACATTGGATTGATCAGCCAAGGATCAATGCCTAGCAACTTGCCAAAGCGCTTGGTCAGCTCCTCATAGGCTTGGAAATGCTGGGACTTGCGGCGCACATGCCAGCCGGCGTGCAGCGGTGGCAACAGGAACTGCTCGTGAATGTCTTCCAGAATGCCAGGCACGCCCGCGCTCAGATCGTTGTTCAGTAATATCGTGCAAGGATCAAAGTCTTTGAGACCCAAGCGGCCTTTGCCCAAGCCTGAGTCACTTCTGATGCGCAGCGTAGGCTCAAGCACGACATGCTCGCCATTGGGTAGATCAATGCGCGTGGTTTCCTTGATGTCTGGATTGATCGAGCCCAAGCGAACATTGAGCCCTGCCATGTTGAAAATGCGCGCCAGACGCGCGACGTTCATCAGGTAGTACATGTTACGCGTGTGGTTCTCGGGAATCACCAGCAAATTCTTCGCGTCTGGGCAGATTTTTTCAATCGCTGCCATTGCTGCCTGCACCGCCAGAGGGAGCATTTCTTCCGTTAAATTATTCCAGCCACCGGGATACAGATTGGTATCCACCGGCGCAAGCTTGAAGCCCGCATTGCGCACATCGACCGAACTATAAAACGGCGGCGTGTGCTCCATCCATTCCAAGCGAAACCAACGCTCGATGGCAGGCATACTGTCGAGGATGCGCTGCTCCAATTCGTTGATAGGGCTGTTGGTGGCGGTGATCAGGTGCGGAACCATTGCTGATGTCTTTCGTTTTTGAACTCGTATTGTAGGAAGTTGAGGGCAACTGCGCTCGTTACAAGGCAGGAACGGAATTCATGACCACGGCCTTGCCTACAATGCTAAGTCTGCCTTGTATTGGCGCCGTATTGATGATTTTTTCGAGATAAACCATGCAATTCATCCGCTTCACTGATCTCTGCTCCTCCGGCCAAGCCACTGGCAAACGCGTCTTCATCCGTGCTGATCTCAACGTGCCGCAAGATGACAACGGCAATATCACTGAAGATACCCGCATTCGCGCGAGCATCCCGTGCATTGAAATGGCGCTGAAGGCCGGTGCGGCGGTGATGGTCACGTCACACCTGGGTCGCCCCACGGAAGGTGAATTCAAGCCCGAAGACAGCCTCGCACGTGTGGCTGCGCGCATGGGCGAGCTGCTGGGCAGGCCGGTGAAGCTGCTATCCAACTGGGTCGATGGCGTGGCCGTGAACCCCGGTGAGGTCGTGCTGCTGGAAAACTGCCGCGTGAACAAAGGCGAGAAGAAGAACGCCCCCGAGCTCGCGCAAAAAATGGCCGACCTGTGCGATATCTTTGTGCACGACGCTTTTGGCACAGCCCATCGCGCAGAAGCCTCCACCTACGGCATCGCCCAATACGCAAAAATCGCCAGCGCCGGCCCTTTGCTCGCCGCTGAGATGGATGCGATTGGTAAAGCCTTGGCGAATCCCAAGCGTCCCTTGGTAGCCATCGTCGCAGGCAGCAAAGTCTCCACCAAGCTCACGATTCTGCAAGCGCTCTCCGCCAAAGTTGATGGGCTGATCGTGGGTGGCGGCATCGCCAACACTTTCATGCTCGCCGCGGGTTTGAAGATCGGCAAATCCTTGGCCGAGCCCGATTTGCTCCACGACGCCAAAGCCGTGATCGAAGCCATGAAAGCGCGTGGCTCGGCAGTGCTGATCCCTGTCGATGTGGTCTGCGCCAAAACCTTCGCCGCCGATGCAACTGCCACCGTCAAAGCCGCCACAGATGTGGCTGAAGACGATTTGATTCTCGATATTGGCCCCAAAACCGCAGCCATGCTCGCCGACCAACTCAAAGCCGCCGGCACGATCGTGTGGAACGGCCCGGTGGGCGTGTTCGAATTTGATGCATTTGCTAACGGCACCAAGATAATAGCTACCGCTATCGCCGAATCCAACGCCTTCAGCATCGCAGGCGGCGGCGACACCCTCGCGGCCATCGCCAAATACGGCATCGAAAAAGACGTGAGCTACATCTCCACCGGCGGCGGCGCCTTCCTTGAAGTGCTCGAAGGCAAGACCTTGCCGGCGTTTGAGATTTTGGGGAGGCGGGCTGCTGGTTGATTTTTAGTATGGTGGTGAGCTAGAGGTTTGACACCCCCCGCTCGCCCGCCTCGGCTCAAGTGCGATGCTTTGCGAGCAAAAAGTCTTAAGCAGCCTTAGCCAACGGAGAAGAAGCGAACTCTTCTTCCAGCTTGCGCCACTTAGCTCGCGCAGCAAGTACGTTGCGCTCTTTGACATGCCCAAAGCCTTTGATTTGCTCGGGGATGCGGGCGATTTCTAAAGCAGTAGCAGAGTTGAAAGTATTGAGAGCAGGTAAAAGCTTCTCAATGCTCGCACGGTATTCGCCGATCAATGCGCGCTCCATTTTGCGTTCTTCTGTCTTGCCGAAGATATCGAAGGACGTGCCGCGCAGGCCCTTCATTTTGGCGAGCAGTTTGAATGCGGTGAGCATCCATGCGCCGTAAGCTTGCTTTTGCAGCTCGCCTTTGCTGTTTTTCTTGGCGAGCAGGGGCGGGGCAAGGTGATAGGAGAGCTTGACTTCGCCTTCAAACAGGTTTTTTACCTTGTCGTGAAAAGCAGTATCGGTGTGCAGGCGGGCGACTTCGTATTCGTCTTTGTAGGCCATGAGCTTGAAGAGGTACTTGGTGACGGCCTCCGTCAATGGTGCGTTGCCTGCTGCGCTGACTTTTTCGACAAACGCTTTGTACTCTTGTGCATAGGCGGCGTTTTGGTAGTTGGTTAAGAACTCAGTGCGCTTGCCGAGCATGGCTTGCGCCGTGTCGCGCTTTTTGAATTCAATGGTTTGCGCGGGCGTGAGCAATTGCTCGACGCTGGCCCAATCGTGGGCGGCGCGGCGGCCCCACTCGAAGGCGGCTTTGTTGTTGTCAATCGCGACCGCATTGAGTTCGATGGCGCGAAGCAAAGAGGCTTTCTCCAAGGGAATCCAGCCTTTTTGCCAAGCAAATCCGAGCATCATGGGGTTGGTGTAGAGCGTATCGCCCATGAGCTTGGATGCAGCGGCATCGGCATTGAACATGCCCACACCTTGCGCACCTACAGCGTCCACAATCGCCGCAGCACAGCGCTCAGATGGGTTTTGCCAATTGCCATTGAGCACGAAGCCTGCCGTGGGCGAGCCGTGCGCATTGAGAGCCACATGCGTTCGGCCCGCGAGCATGCGAGCCATCGTCTCTTTGCTGGCCGTGACCATTGGATCGCAGCCGAGGATGAGATCGGCGCTGGCCATGGCTACGCGGGTGGTGGCGATGTCGGCTTGCGTGTTGGCCAAGAGCACATGGCTCCAGGTATTGCCGCCTTTTTGCGCGAGGCCAGCGGCGTCTTGCGTGACAATACCCTTGCCTTCCATGTGGGCGGCCATGCCCAGAAGCTGGCCAATCGTGATAACGCCCGTGCCGCCCACGCCGGCGACGACGATGCCCCAGGCTTGATGCTGTGGGATTTGCGCGATGGAGGGCTCAGGCAATGCGCCCAGCTCAAACGGATTCATCTTGCCGGTTTTGGATTTCTTCTTGAGCTCACCTTCGACCGTGACGAAGCTGGGGCAGAAGCCTTTGACGCAGGAAAAATCTTTGTTGCAGGTGCTTTGATTGATCGTGCGCTTGCGGCCGAATTCTGTTTCGAGCGGCTCGACGCTCATGCAATTGGATTGCACACCGCAGTCGCCGCAGCCTTCGCAGACCAGTTCGTTGATCAGCACGCGCTTGCTCGGATCAATCATCGTGCCGCGCTTGCGTCGCCGGCACTTTTCAGTGGCGCAGGTTTGGTCGTAGATGATGGCCGTGCAGCCTTTGATTTCTCTGAATTCTTTTTGGATGTCGTCAAGAGAGTCGCGATGTTTGATTTCGACGCCATCAGGTAGCTTCGCTCCGGAATATTTCTCAGGCTCATCGGTAACGACGACGAGTTTTTGTACCCCTTCAGCAGTTAAAGAGTGCGCAATCTGAATGACCGAATGCCCCTCTGGTCGTTCGCCAATTTGCTGCCCGCCCGTCATCGCCACGGCGTCGTTGTAAAGCACTTTGTAGGTAATGTTCACACCCGCAGCAATCGCTTGGCGAATCGCCAGCAGGCCGCTGTGGAAATAGGTGCCATCGCCGAGGTTGGCAAAGATATGCGATTCATGGGTGAACGGCTGCTGGCCGACCCAAGGCACGCCCTCACCGCCCATTTGCGTGAAGCCGGTGGTGGCGCGATCCATCCACAGCGCCATGTAGTGACAGCCAATGCCGGCCATGGCGCGTGAGCCTTCGGGCACTTTGGTCGAGGTGTTGTGCGGGCAGCCCGAGCAAAACCACGGCGTTCGATCGGCCTTTAACTCAATCGTTTGTAGTGAGCGCTCTTTAGCTTCAATTTGGTCTAGCCGCGCTTGGATACGTGCCAGCGTGTCGGCATCGACACCGAGCTTCTTGACGCGGGCAGCGACGGCTTTCGCAATCAAAGACGGCGAGAGATCGGCGTTTGCTCGCAAGAGCGTGTTGGCCGTGGGGTTGGGCATGCTCCACTCGCCACCATCACCGGTGTCGTCAAACTTGCCAAGCACAGTGGGGCGCACGTCCGAGCGCCAGTTGTACAGCTCTTCCTTGAGCTGGTATTCAATCACTTGGCGCTTTTCTTCGATCACCAAAATTTCTTTGAGCCCCGTGGCGAATTCGCGCGTGATCTGCGCCTCCAGCGGCCAGACCACGGCCACTTTATGCACACGGATGCCAAGGCGTTGGCAGGTTTCGGTATCGAGCCCGAGATCCACCAAGGCTTGACGCAGGTCGTTGTAGGCCTTGCCACTGGCAATCAAGCCGAGCCGATCGTTCTTGCCTTCAATCACATTGCGGTTGAGGCGGTTAGCGCGCACATAAGCGAGCGCCGCATACCATTTGTAATCAAACAAGCGCTGCTCTTGCTCCAGCGCAGCATCGGGCCAGCGAATATGCAGGCCGCCCTGAGGCATTTCAAAATCTGTGGGAATGACGATGTTCACGCGATCGGGGTCAATCTGCGCGCTCATGGACGATTCCACGATCTCCTGAATCGTCTTCATGCCCGTCCACACGCCGGCGTAGCGGCTCATCGCAAACGCATGCAGGCCGAGATCAAGAATGTCTTGCACGTCTGTGGGGAAGAAGACCGGCAGGCCACAGGCTTTGAAAATATGGTCGCTCTGGTGGGCCGCTGTCGAGCTTTTCGCGACGTGGTCATCGCCGGCGACAGCGATCACGCCGCCCAGCGGCGTGGTGCCGGCCATATTGGCATGTTTGAACACATCGGAGCAACGATCTACGCCGGGACCTTTGCCATACCAAATGCCGAATACGCCGTCGTATTTATTGCTGCCCTGCGGCGCAAAACCCAGCTGCTGCGTGCCCCACAGTGCGGTAGCGGCCAGTTCTTCATTCACGCCAGGTTGAAAAACAATGTGTTTTTCTTGCAGATACTTTTTGGCTTTCCACAGCGCTTGGTCATAGCCGCCCAGCGGTGAACCGCGATAGCCGCTGATGAAACCAGCTGTGCTTTTGCCATTTTGCTGATCGCGCAAACGCTGGAGCATCGGCAGCTTGACCAGCGCTTGCACGCCGCTCATGAATGCTCTGCCGTAATCTAAAGAATATTTGTCATCTAGCGTGACGGTCTCTAGCGCTTTGCGGATGTGTTCGGGTAGCGGTGCATTCATGATGGCAAACTTCCTTCTGGTCTCTGGCGCATTCAGTCTTGGCATGACGATATGTTGCAGGCAAGTGTAGGCCAGAGCGGTAGATAGGTGCTTGCTCTTTTTTCAGCAAATCTAAAGACTGCAAGAGATTTATTGCTTTGATTCATGATTATTTGAATATTTATTGCTAGAAAAATAAGAATTCAGATATTCAATTGACTCTTTAAAGCTTTTGAAGAAAGAAAAAGGCCACGCCAGCATCGCTGGGTGGCCATCAATCAGCAAGGTGCACGAGGAGTCAGCACCTTGCCTGGAGAAACAATCAAGTACCGATACGCCCACCGTCATTTTTGGTAATCACCACCGTCGCAGATAGCGGGCGTGGGCCTGTTGTAGAGGCAACCGAGCCTGGAGCGCGCTCACCAAGAGGCCAGTAGCTACTGAAGTCCCCTGCCGCAGCAGCCACGTTCACCGCAGGAGTATCTTCCCCTGGATGCTGAACATTGACAAACATGGTGCGACCATCCGGCGTTTCGGCCACGCCCGTAATTTCCTGATCACGCGGGCCGACCAAGAAGCGACGCAATGTGCTGCTGGTGACCTGTGCGCCACGGCGCGTTGCAGCCAATGCTGCGCCAACGGGCGTGCTACCTGCGGCGGCTGTGCTGGCGGCTTGTGCGGCAAGCGCCACACCATCACCCACTTGGCCGGGCAAGGCTGCGAGCATCATGCAATTCGATTGATCCAAGAATGCACCGGAATCGTCGGTTTGCACCCAGCAAATACCTGTGGCTTGGCTGAACCATAAGCCATCAGCGCGCGCGAAGTCATTGGCAGTGGTGAGGCCAGAGAGATTCACGCGGCTGGGGTCTGCATCGGCCTGAGCGCCAAACAAATACACATCCCAAGTGAATGTGGTCGCGGAAGTCGTCGCATCGCGCAAACGCAGGATATGACCGAAGGGGTTGCCGGTGTTGCTGCCTGCTGTTGTTGATGAAGTCAAATCCCGTGCATCTTGGTGGAAGCGTGGGTTGGCTGCGTCGATGTTATCCAAACGACGGCCACTTTGTCCGCCTGCAGAGAGTGCTGAACTATTGTTCTCCGTCAAGGTGAAATACACCTCGTTATTGAGCGGATTGATCGCGCCCCACTCTGGGCGATCCATGCGGGTTGCGCCCACGGCATCGGCGGCTAAACGGGTGTTCAGGCACACGTCTGCTTGGTTGCCAAAAGGGAAATTTGTTGCGCCAGCGATGGTGGGGTTGGTGATCGAGAGTGGAATCCAAGTGCCCGTGCCATCAGCATTGAATTTGGCGACGTGCAAGATGCCGGCATCAAGAAACTTGTCGCCGGTCGCCATGCGGTTGCTGGCCGTGGCATCGCTGTCTGACCAATTGGCGCTGGAGACGAATTTATAGATATAGTCCCCACGCGAATCATCGCCCATGTATACGGCGATGGGCTGGCCTACGACAGGCTTGGGCGATACTGCCGCTTCGTGCGCAAAGCGGCCAAGAGCGGTGCGTTTTTTCGGCGTTACAGATGGGCTGTAAGGATCAATTTCAACGACCCAGCCAAAGGTGTTGGCCACATTTCGGTAGTCCAACGCGGGATTGGCGGCTAGTAAATTGGCATTCCAACGATCATTGAGATCAGCGATGGAATCTACCGCATTCGCAGCCATGCTTGGCGCCGTTGTGGCAGCCAGAGTTCCCCAACCGTAGCGGTCATTGTTAAAGCCTTTCCGCGTTCCAGTGCCGACACCATATCGCGTCGCCGAAATCACGTCCTTTGCTGTTGAGCCACCGCGTCGATCGTTGTCGCCGCTGTCGCGCCAAGCGTAGCCTGCCCAGTTTTCCTCACAAGTGAGCAATGTGCCCCACAAGCTGTAGCCAGTGCCGCAGTTGTTTAGCGTGCCGCGGGTTGCCGTGCCAGTGGGGGAATACTTGGTGATCAGTTGCGAATCGCCGCGAACTGGGCCAGACATTTCAATGCGAGTGGCTCCCGTCACTCTTCGGTTGTAGCTTGAGGACTGCACATAGTTCCAAGCACCGGTTGCTGAAAATACGCCAGCCGTTTGCTTCATCACTTCGATAATTGATACACCATGCATCGCTACCTCGCGAGTGACTTCATCCTGTGGCCGCGCGGTATCGGAACCCGAGGTCATATTTGTCGGGCCAGCTGCATGCAAAAACTGCTGTCCAACATACTCGTGATTCATACCCAAGATACCGCGGTTATTGCCACCGAGATCGCGTGCTGAGCCAGCATCGTTCAAAGGGAAAAACTCAATGCCATCGTGGTTGTCGCCCGAGCGCTGGCTGTAGGTGGAAGGGGTATCGGTGCCGTTGTTGGCATAAGCTGCAACACCTGCAGCAATCGGGTCACCCGTACGGTAAAAGGGACGGGCTGTGTAGCCGGTTGGCACGGTGAAGAGGTCTTCGCGGCTCTTATCCACTGTGGCGAAAGTGAGTGCGGCGGGCCGGATGGCAGCTGCGCCCGTCAGAGGTGCCGTGTCTTCACTCCCGCCGCAAGCCGCCAGACCTGTCGCCCCAATGGCTGTCATCGCGGCGGTGGCACCCGTACTGCGCAGGAAACCACGGCGATCCAGCCGGGCTTTCACAATGGTCATGAATTCGGGGCCACCGTTGGGATTGGTGATCTCGTCTTCCGACGCAATAACTTGGGCTGTTTGGCTCTGCTGAGCCGATTTAACTGTACGCATAAATGCTCCAAAAATATGTTCATGACCGCCATGAACCTTCGTTTGCTGGAGCGGATGTTGACGACTATTTATGGCAAAGGCGTGACGATGCCCTCGTACTTCAGAGGCCTTTCAACGATCTTTCACGCAGCGCACGATCAGCGGCAATAAGGGATAGCGCAGCAAAGCCTCATTGCCGTCTTTGCCAAGCTGAAACTCAGCGCTCATGCGTGGATTGCGGTATTCATTCGGCCTGGGAGGATTGGGCAGGGGTTTGGCATCACGAAAGAGCATTTCAAAACCGCGCGTGGTATCGAGTGCCACAGATTCTCCGGAGAAGCGGGCACTGAATTCGATGCCTAGCTCACAGCGATAACGTTGGGCGCTGCTTACCCTGCTGGTATTCGCACATGCTGTGAGCAGGGCTATTGCTGAAAAAATGGGGAAAGTTTTGCTATAAAAAATAACACACTGCGCTCATTCCACTTCGGCAATACTTCGATTCATCGATGAAAACCTTGCTACTTTGGCCAAAAAACCCACAGTTGCAAGCCCTGTTTGAGCCGCCCTGCTAGCTCGCCCGCTGCGTCGCCGGAGCCGGCGTAGTAATCTGCTCTCACCGCGCCAAGGATGGCACTGCCAACATCTTGTGCGATCACCAAGCGCTGCGTGTTCAGGGCGTCGCCACGTGTTTGCAGCCAGACGGGTGTGCCCAGTGGAATGCTCTCGCGATCCACCGCGATCGAGCGGCCCGCAGTGAGCGGAACCCCTTGGGCACCGCGCGGGCCTTGCGCAGCAAACGCCGGATCAATGGCCTCCTCGCGAAAAAACACCATGCGCGGATTACTCCAAAGCATCTCCTGCACGCGCTGCGGATTGGCGGCAATCCAGGCTTTGATACCAGGCCATGAAGCATCGCGGATCAGGTTTTGATCGAGCAGCCATCTGCCCACTTAGCGGTAAGGCTGATCGTTCGTGCCCGCGATGGCGACTCGAACGAGGCGCTGAGAACCATCTGGCTCTGTGATACGCAAGCGGCCGGAACCTTGGATTTGGAGGATCAGCGCGTCC
>JANPAK010000154.1:0-2791 GCA_031429925.1 Variovorax sp. | reverse complement strand
CGCACAAAGCGCTGAAAGAGCTTTAACATGCATTTATAGCATCTGTCGAGATGCTTAATTTGTGTTGGTGTTAGCTAGAGCCAGACTTGGTTTGAGCTGGTCGCGCAGGATGTCAACGGCATGAGCTAGGCTGACTTGCGGCAAATCGTTCTTTCGCAGGAAGCTTTTCCACTGTGTATGTTTGGCGGTATCTTTGGCGAATTCATCACTGAGACCGATGGGCGTTTTCATCGGAACAGGCGTTTGACGTCTTTCAAAAGTTGCATGAACGGCTCTGACCAGAAGTGCTTCGTCTAGCATCTCGCGCTCTAGCAGAGTCATCAAATCGTAATAGTCTTTCATCCGAGTATTGCCCATACCCAGCAGCACGATGGCGTGGAGCTTCTCTGCAATCACGGTGTAGACTGGATAGGTGCGCAGTTGCGGCGCGGCCAGATCGGGCAACAGGGTGGGGAAATGGCTCAGCTTGGGCTCAGGGGTGACAGCATCGCCAAAGCCGATGTCAATCTGAACTTTGCACACGGCGCGAGCCAGTTCGGCTTGCAGCGTGATGCGCAGGCCGGGATAGGCGGCTACTTTGCGAATGTCATCGACTTGTATTTGTTCGGTTTTGAAGTGGATGCCATCGTCCACCTCCATAGCAGCAATTTGCGTGAATACGTCTTTAAGCTCTTGCGGGTCTGTGCTGCCAAAGCCGAGCAAATCTGCATCGCGGGTGGTGCGATGCGGCATGTCATACCAAAGCGTGAACAGTAATGCGCCTTTGAGAAGAAAGCGATCTGCATAGGGCGATTGCCCAAGGCGATAGAGCAGGCGCTCCAAGGCGAAACGCACAAGTACTTGGTCAAAATCGGAGTTTTCTGCCTTGGCCAGATTGAGCAGGCGAGCGCGGATGGAAGCGGCTTTGTCTTGGCTCATAGTGTGGCTTCCATGTAAGGGCGCATGACATTGGCGACGCGGTTGATCGCAGCAAATTGCCAGAGATCATCTGCGCTTGCTTTGCGCTGCGCCCATGCATCGCGCAACGCTTCTAGAGCCACATCAAGGCCGATGCGCTGACGATACTTGAAGCAGTCAGCCACGGTTTTGGCTGCGCTGTAGACGCGGATGGATGTACCTTCGCGTTGATGCACTTCAATGCCCGCTTCAAATGATTCAGAGGCGTATTGCACCATCTTCAGGGGCGGGTAGTCGAGTCGAGGCGTGTGGCTACCGCGTGGCATCGCGATCCACACTTGGCGGGGCAGTTGCGTCGTGAGCCCATGAAAATGGAGTGCGCTGAGCAGGCAAAACACAGCGTTGGGTGTTTTGCGAATGACTGTGGCGAGTGAATCGCTTTGATGGTTGGCTGCGTCTGCTGCGCAGTACAGGCCTTTGGCAATGCGCACCAGTTCCCCGCTTTTGAGCATGCGCGCCAGCACGGCGCGCGCAATGCCCTGATCCGCCAGATCGCGGGCGCGCAGTTGCCCTTGCTGCAGAGCAAGGGCGAGGGTGCGCTGGGTTTGGGTTGCCGTGTTCATACGGCATGATTATGATACTTTTTATCGTTATTTTATAAAAATCAACGAATAAAAGTATCAAATCTGCGACAACCTAAACCGCCATCTTCTTCACCAAATCCTTGGTCGCCGCGCAGAAGCTATCAATCTGCGCTCGGTTGTTCCACAGGCAGGCGTTGACGCGTTGGGGGTGATCCATGGGCGCTGGAGCCAAGGATGCTGGATCGCGGTTTGGAATCGTGCCTGCGGGGAAGGCACCGGCTTCGGGGTCGGGGCGGCGCGTGAGGCCGTTGCTGCCGACGCCCAGGCCGCTGATGCGAAAGCCGTAATCTTTGAGCATGTTGGCGCGGAAATCGACGTTGAGTTTTTCGTTCCAGCGCTGCTCTTTGGTGGGGAAGGGATTGAAAGCGATGATGCCGCTGTTGAGAGCCGGGTCTTGCGTGGGCCGCAGGATGCTGGCTTCGCCGAAATTAGCGACGAGCTGCTTGACGAAGTAATTGCCCAAGCGCATATGCCACGTCTCAATACGCTGGCGGCCGATTTTGTCCCACATCAAGCAAGCATCGGTCAGCGCGCGCCAATCGCCGCTTTCTGGGAAGCCGTAGAAACTCAGCGCTTGTCCGATATCCCACTCGCCGCGTGAGCCGTCAAACGGGATGTCGCGCGATTGCGAGCGAGTGAGGTGAAAGCGCGGCAGATCAGTTGGGTTATTGGCGAGTTTTTTGTTGCGGATGTAGAGCATGCCTGTGCCACCGGGGCCGTTTTGCCATTTGTGGCCGCACAGGGCGAAGAAGTCAATGCCGGTCTCATCGAGCTTGGGGTCGAACATGCCGTTGTAATGCGCGCCGTCCACAATCGTGATCGCGCCGGCTTTCTGCGCCACTTCAGCAATCTTGCGCTCAGGCAGGCGCATGCCGGTCGGCCAGAGCGGGCTGCTGAAGAAAATCACCTTGGTTTTGCCGGGCACGACGCGGCGCTGCAAAGCGGCCACCACTTCATCGGCTGTGGTGTTTTTGCCAACAGGAATGCCCCATTGTTTGATGATCACGCCGTAGCGCGCTGCAATGCGCAGCGCGAGCGTGATGCCGGTGGGGTGCTCAAGTGGGGAGATGAGGATTTCATCGCCGGCTTTCCAGTCAATGCCGTTCATGGCGAGCGAGAGTGCATCGGTGGTGTTGCGGGTGATGGCGATTTGATCGGGCGTGGTGCCATAGCATTTGGCAATGGCTGCGCGCATTTGCGCCACGGGCTGAACATAGACAGGAAACGGATCGCGCGCCATTTGATCCAAG
>JANPAK010000153.1:0-2726 GCA_031429925.1 Variovorax sp. | reverse complement strand
GCGTCATCCCCAGCGTGGCCTACACCGACCCCGAAGTCGCATGGGTCGGCCTCACAGAAGATCAAGCCAAAGCCCAAGGCATCAAGGTCAAGAAAGGCCTGTTCCCCTGGACGGCATCTGGCCGCGCGATTGCCAACGGCCGCGACGAAGGAGTCACCAAGCTCTTGTTTGATGACTCCCCAGAAGCCCACGGCCACGGCAAGATCCTGGGCGGCGGCATGGTGGGCACGCATGCCGGTGACATGATCGGCGAGATTGCGCTGGCGACTGAGATGGGCGCAGATGCCGTGGACATCGGCAAGACGATTCACCCCCATCCAACGCTGAGCGAAAGCATCTGCATGGCGGCTGAGGTTGCGCATGGCAGCTGCACGGATGGGCCGCCTGCAAAGAAGTGATCCGCTCAAGTGGCCATTCATTCAACAGCTATTCGCGCACATTGCGAAAAGGCTGCGCTGCTTTTGCTTGATGTTTATAGCTCGCAGCTCTTGCAACTCGATGCACTCTACTCTTAAAGTTTGATGACAATTTTTAGACATATCTGCCCACCCATAAAGGTGCGCTCTTCAGCGCATTTCAAGCACTGACGTCACCCAAAGGTGCGCCGACGTGGAAATTCACACGCGCTCTGCGGTGCCGTGCGTTGATATGGTGCATATCGTTCCTCAGACTGCGAGGTTGGTAGAGCATGCGATCTAAATATCTACGTATTGGCGGGATAGAGTAAGCCTAAGCAATATTGCTTGACCCTCAAAAGGCATGTATGAATTTCCCAACCATGACAGCGCGCTCGATGAAGACTCTTTCACTGGCGACGCTCGGCTTGACTTTGAGCTTGACGCTGTTACCTGCGTCCGCGATGGAAGTGGCAGGCGTCAATTTCAGGCCGTCCATCGTTATAGGTAAGGCCTCATTGATGCTCAATGGCGCCGGCGTGCGCCAACAATCGTCTGCTGGCCTGTACTCCGCCGGTTTGTATCTCGAGAAAAAAGCCGCCACACCCAAAGAGGTGCTCTTGGACGCCGGCTCTAAACAACTTCGCTTGGTGATGCTACGCGACATCACCTCAAAGCAGCTGCTTGAGCTGCTCAGCCAAGGGCTGACTGCCAACAACAATGACCAAGACTTGAGCACTTTGGTATCGGAAATATTCGGTGCTTCTATGTTCATCGGAGATCAAGGCAAACTGTCGCGGGGAGACGCGATTCAAATCGACTCAAGCCCTTCCGGGAGCACCACGATCACGATCACTAACAGTAAACTGCGGGGCGGCGCACCAGCGTCACAAACCTTCAACAACCCGGGCATGTTTAAGGCCATGATGTCCATTTGGCTAGGCGAACGACCCGCAGACCCAAAGTTGAAAAGCGCACTTCTAGGCCAGCCCGTTTAGCGGTAATAAGATCCATGCCGACAAAGCAGGAGTTGCTGTCACTGACCGCAGCCTCATCAATGTCGGCATCCAGATGCGCATGGCAGTCGCACGGATTTTCGACCCGCTAAGATACAAGCGGGCTGTGCTCTATCCGAGAGCATGGCTGACAGCGAAGCAAGCCCGCAAGCAATCGCAAAGGTGCCACGATGCATTCGGATTTCCCGTCCATTGGGGTGACGCCCTACCTAGGCGAGCTTCCTTCATTTCGCAACCAGCGCGCCGTGGTTTACAACGAATTTCTCACCACCTTTGGAGGGGGAGAGAGAAGTTGTTTTGCCTACGCTCTAGCGCTCTTGGATCTAGGATTTGAGGTAACTATTGCCACGCATGGCGATATTCCCTCGTTGGATGCCATCCAGAGAATCTTTGATCTCAACCTTGCGGGCGTGCAGTTTGAAATGATCGACAAAGATCAAACGGTCTCGGAATTTTATGCCTCCGCTGCTATTTCAGTTTTTGTTAATCACAGCTATATGAGCTTTGACGTCAATCCGGGCGACATTGGCATCTACAACGTGATGTTTCCCCATTCACTAGTGACCCATCTGACCCACCCCAATCGAGCCAAGGCTCTGTCTTCGTATCGCTGCATCGCAGCGAACTCTACTTTTACGGAGAAATATGCCAGACTGCGCTGGAAAGTAGATTCTCGAAAGTTTTGCACGCTTCACCCGCCTTTGGGTAACGCTTTCATCGCGCATGCCGATCGCATATTCAATGCCGCGGGCTCACCAAAAAAAGACAAGTTGATATTGAACGTCGGGAGGTTTAACCCGGCCGTTCACAACAAAAATCAGCTCCTACTCATCGAACAGTTCTGCGACGCGAGGAAGCGCTTCCAGTCGCTTCACGACTGGAAGTTTTTGCTCCTTGGCAATGTTAACCGTGACCGTGCTTCACGAGAGTACTTGCAACGCTGTAAACAGGCCGCGGAAGTAGCGGGTGGCGCGGTTGAGATTCAAGCCGACGTTTCATTTCAATATCTCAACGCCGCTCAGTCAAGAGCCAGAGTGTATTTGCATGGAGCCGGAGCCTTTGATTTGTCAGACGAAAGGCCCGAGACTTGTGAACACTTTGGACTCTCCATTGTGGAGGCTATGGCGCTTGGTTGCATCCCCGTTGTATTCGCAAGAGGAGGAGTATTTGACTTTTTGAAACCTGGAGAGTCTGGCTTGACTTATACGAGCCCCGATGAGTTATGCGAGTGCCTAAAGTTATTGAGCGCACTTGACGATACAAAGCTCGCAACCTTTCAACGCCGGGTTGCAGAGGCGGTCTTGCCACTTTCGCA
>JANPAK010000152.1:0-1649 GCA_031429925.1 Variovorax sp. | reverse complement strand
CGGCTTTCCAGGGCTCGGGGCCGAGGGCGCGCAGGAAGGTGGCGGTGTGGCTGGTGCCAGCGCCCACCTCCATGTCGTAGGGCTGGAGCAGGGCGCAGCCTTGCTTGTCCCAGTAGGACTGCAAGCTCAAAATGATTTGTTGAAAGGTGAGCATGAGGTGATGTCAAATACGCGCCAAGGCTGGCGTAAACCCTTGATTTTACTGGGGAAGAGGCCGCTAAAGTGAAGGGCTGGAGACAAGCATGAATGCACAACAAATAGCCCTAAGTTTGGTGCTGGCGACGATGGTGTTTTCCATCGCGCTGGAATTGAAGCTCGAAGACTTCAAGCGGGTCGCGCAAGCGCCGAAAGCGGTGATCGCTGGGCTGATCCCGCAATTCATTTTGCTGCCCATGGGCACTTGGCTGGCCACACTGGCGCTGGATCTGCCAGCCAATGTGGAGGCCGCAATGATGCTGGTCGCCGCCTGTCCCGGTGGCAGCCTGTCTAACGTGATCACCCATTTTGGGCGAGGCAACACCGCGTTGTCGGTCAGCATTTCAGCGGTGGCGGCCTTGATTGCCTTGGTCGCCACGCCATTCAACTTTGCATGGATGGTGAGCAGCAATCCGGTGACGGCGACTTGGATGCGCAGCCTGGAGATCGATCCGAGCGGCATTTGGGTGAGCCTGCTGATCATGCTGGCGGTCCCGATGGCATTGGGCATGGCTGTTGCCTACAAGTTGCCTCAGCTCGCCGCAAAGCTGACCAAGCCTTTGGCGAATTTTTCCTTGTTCGCCCTGTTTGCCTTCATCATCCTCGGTCTGCTGAAAGAACGCAGCAACCTCACGCTGGCCTTGCTACCCACGCTGGCTTTGGTGATCGCCCACAACGCCAGCGGCTTATTTCTGGGCTGGATCACTTCCAAGGCCTTCGGCGTTGCTGTGCGAGATCGCCGCGCCATCATGATCGAAGGCGGCATGCAAAATTCTGGCTTAGCCTTGGGCATCATTGCGCTGCAGTTTGGCAATGATTTCGGCATGGTCACCGTCGCTGGGCTTTGGGGTATTTGGCATATCGTCAGCGGACTGAGTTGTGCTTATGTTTGGCGGCGCCAGGATCGAGGTTTTTTATCAAAAAATGCAGCGTAGGCCACATGCATACTAAGCAATACGCTATGCAATCAGGAGCAACTCATGCATGATTTAGTGATTCGAGGCGCCACTGTCATCGACGGCAGCGGAGCAGCACCCGCGCGCGCCGATGTGGCGGTGAGCCATGGCATCATCACCGAGATCGGCTCGATCACGGCGCAAGCGAGAGAAACCGTCAACGCAGACGGCGCTTGGCTCACGCCCGGCTTTGTCGACATTCACTCGCATTACGACGGCCAGGCCAGTTGGGATGAAACGTTTTCGCCCAGCATCCAGCACGGCACAACCACCGTGGTGATGGGCAACTGCGGCGTGGGCTTTGCGCCGCTGTACGCCAACACGCAGGATGAGCAACAGCGCCTCATCCGGCTCATGGAAGGCGTGGAAGACATTCCCGGCGCGGCTTTGGCCGAGGGAGTGAAGTTCAACTGGACGGATTTCCCTAGCTACATGAACGCGCTGGATGCCATGCCACACAGCCTAGACTTCGCCTGCTTGGTGCCGCATGACCCACTG
>JANPAK010000151.1:0-2309 GCA_031429925.1 Variovorax sp. | reverse complement strand
TAAATAGCACCCGTTGTAAAATATTTTGTATTAACTTCTGTCAGATAACAGGTGGAATCTAAAAATATTTTGAAAGTATAAATAAAATATCAACTTGGGGTAAAAGTATTAATATCTATGGAGTAAGAGATAGTCAAATTGAATATTTAAATGTAAGTGCATATAACTGAGACCTAACCTGAGCGGAAAATAAAAAACAAGTAGGAGATAATGTATGCATTTAATTGATAATGTGTATCTTGGTGGTGAAAACAAAAGAATCCCAAATCACCCAAAAAGTGCAAAATTATCTCCTATGTGTGCAAAGATAACAAAAATTGGAATTACCAAAGATAGAATTTCATCAAGAGGTGGGTTAACCCCGTTCCTCAAGTATGTTGAGAACATTGGCACTTATGGTCTTGTCTTCAAATTTTTATCGGATCATGTGTGTAAAATGAGTAGAGGCTTACAACTTTGCCAATTTTTAAAACAAATGTTTGCATTTTTTATCGATGGCACCGATATGAGTATGCAGAGTTTTGACCGTCAAAGAAAAGATGATGGCTATTGTGCTGCTTTAGAGTTAGACAGCAGAGGAGGTGCGTCTTCACATTCGATAAAGCGCTTTTTCGCTAAATTTTGTGATGCTAAAGACCTTATTTTCAATAAAATACTACACGAATTGTTTATTTGGAGACTTAAAATAACTAAACCCGAGATAATTATCCTGGGTATAGATACGATGGTTATGGACAATGATGATGCTCATAAGCGTGAAGGCTGCGAGGTGACTTACAAGAAGAAAAAGGGCTTTCAACCCTTACACATTTGCTGGGGCAGGTTTCTGGTGGATGTAATGTTTCGCAAAGGCAGCGCACACTCTAATCATGGTACAGATTTTATAGATAGAGTGACGGCCATAGTGACGCTCATTCGTGGGCGATATAATGCTGATGTGGCTATCACCCTATGTGCTGATAGTGGATTTTTTGACCAGAAAGCATTTGAATATTTTGAAGAAAAGCTTCACATTCACTATATCGTCACCGGAAAGTTATATGCTGATATTAAGGAGGACCTTGGTCAGTCTGATGAAACATCCTATGGTGAGATACGAAAAAATAAAGCTGTTTGGAAATATCTGGAATTGGGCCATAAACTCAAAAGTTGGTCTAAATACCGCCGATGTCTCATCACAAAACTGTTGACAGATGACAAAGGTCAATTTATTATAGATTTTTGCAGACCAGACAGCATCATTTATACCAATCTAGGTACCACACCCATCGCAGACGCAAGACTACGGGAAGCTGGAGGAGCAAGATATTTTGATGCCGAGATGATCATCGAGACTTCACATCAACGGGGGGCAGATGAACTTATTCATAGAAGTATCAAAGAATTAGCGGTAAGGGAACAGCTGCCATTTAACAAATTTGCAATGAACCGAGCGTACTATTTTCTCTTGGTCGTCACTCATTTCCTATATGAATCCTACAAAGAAGACATAACCCACGACGTAGTCCCGATCACATGTTACCCAAATACTTTTAGGAGAAAGATGATTGATTTTGCAGCAAAATTTACATCAAGAGCCAGAAGTACAATACTCAATGTGAGTCAAACTGTGTATGACAACATAAAACTATCTGAATTATGGATAAGATGCGGTAAGCCAATTGAAATACAATTAGAATAGGCTGAAATCCACTATCAACTGACTAAAATTATTCGTAAATATGAAGTGAAATACCATAAATGGTCATGAAAAGGTATGCCTGAAAAATCCTAAATGCTAACAAAAAGTACCAGAAAAACTAAATTTCCGCTTCGCAATAAAAATATGGATCGAAAAACATTAAAATACCTACCCACAATACAAAATTTTGAACCTTAATAGCAGATTATGCTCCATATTTCTTCTACATTTGATGGCAGGATATTTTTCCGCTCAATTTAGGTTAAAAGGAACTACTACAATCATAGCAAATCCCATATACGGCTCGTTCAACTTAAATATCTACAAATTCGCTTTGAGTTTTGTGCAATTTCTTTATCTTTGTACGTGCGAATTCGTAGATATTCCTTTGAGTTATGCACCATTAAAATAAAAAAGTAAATATTATGTATATAGTAACCAAAGAATTTGATTTAATTTTTGATGAACTGCTTCACAACTCTTTTAATCCTTTTATAGGGTCAAACAAATCAATATTATACATTTGCCTTAAAAACGAAGGTGACAAAACTGTTTGTGAAATAAAAATGGACTTCATTCACAACGCACTTGAACAAACAGTTGACATGTTATATAAATGTGAACTTGA
>JANPAK010000150.1:0-5919 GCA_031429925.1 Variovorax sp. | reverse complement strand
GTCGTGCCCGTGCAGCACCAATTCCACGCCATGGCGCTTCAAGAGCGCGCGCAGCTGCCGCGAACGGATTGGCCTTTGTGGCGTTACATGATCTGCGGATACCGCAGCAAGAGCTGATGGATGCAGCCGGCTCGTCCTTGTTTTCATTGTCCGAGCGCAGCATGGCCTTGTGCGCTCCTGCGCTGCTCACGCGTGAAGCGCTGCGGCATTTCCCAACAAGTTTCGTTATCACGGCCTCTGGCATTCACCAGCACCCCATCGTAGGCGCCATGCCTGAGGGTGCCTGGCTCAGCAGCATCAAGCAACGCCTGGAGCAACCGTGAAGCAAGTAAGCCAGATATTTGTTGCTATATTTGTAATAGCAATTAGCGCCTTCCTAGAAGGGGCTTACAGCCAAAATGTGCCAGAAAACCCTGCGCCGGCAGCGCTGCAGCGCTGCATCCCAGCCCATCACTTCGCCGAACTGCCTGCCTCAATCGCTGGCACCCAAACTGATGCCTACGGCCAGACGCGGGTGGCCTTAGGCGCCTACGAACGCGTCAGTCCCGATGGCCGCTTTGTGCTTCGCAGCTACTCGGGTTCTCGGCTCGGTGAAGTGAGCTTGATGGAGATCAGTGCTGAGGGCCAAGTGCTTGCCGCGATCCCAACGCCACTCAAAAATGAAGCTTTTCCGGTACAAGGCAGTTGGCGGTACTTGGTGGATGTGAATGGCGATCACTATACTTTTGAGAGCATTTTGCGCAATTCTGGTCTCATAAATCGACCATTCTCACCAGAGACTCGAGCTCGCCCAGCGTTTCGTGGAGGGATGAACGGCTTCTATGCGGCGGCATCCGAGCTGCCTTCAAATCGACCCAACCATGTTCGCATTCGCTCTTTGTCTTGGCCCAATGCTGCGAGCGACTCGCAAACACAAGGCGAAGGCGCACTTGTTTCGCGAACCATTGAAGTCGATACCGCTCGACAGGTGATCACGGCTGACACTGGCCCCGTCTTTCATTGCCAACAGCGGACATCGATCGATGGCCCCATGTATGCCCTACCGATGATCAGTGTTGATGGCCAGGAGTTTGCCGCGCTGCCTCAAACACCTGTTCAAGGTAAGCAAACCATGCGCATCTTTGGCTTCGGCACAGATGGCAAAGGTTGCGAAGCACGGCAAAACTTTGATTTCGCCAGCGGAAAAGCCATCTTCGGCTTTCCCGGCGCCGCCCAGAGTACCCAAGACACGATTGGCGCGAACCTCGCATGGGAGTACCAGGGCCAAGCATTTTGGTACAGCCGCGAGTTAGGCATGCCCTTCAACATCAGCCCATTTGACCTAGAGGGGCGCGTGATCGACGCCAATTTCGAACTCACCGCCAACGCCTTCCCGGGCATCACGCGCGATGGTCGTGTGATGTATGGTGCGACCCTGAAAGACTGCCGCGCCGGCAGCTGCCGTGAACGCGCCGGCTATGTGATCAGCGATCCGTTTCAGAGTAACGCCTACCGGAGTTTTCTACTGACCGCCACTGCCGCCGAGCACCCGTCTGTGCGCAAGCAGTGCATCACGCACGGCGACGTCTTGCGCGAACGGCAAGCCTTTTCAGCACAATGGCGTCGCTAAGCCAGCACGGCTAACGGTAGACCAACCCTCACCTGCAGGCCAATAACTTGGCCGTGGAGGACGCGGTTGTCCAGCCGCAACTGGCCACCCAGCGCCTCTACGATATCTCGGCAAATGGCCAAGCCTAGACCGGAGCCTGGCTGCTGGCGCCCGGCGGAGAACGGCTGAAACAAGCGCTGGCGCAACTCTTCATCGATGCCGGCGCCATCATCCGTCATCACAAGCTCTGCCATACCTTGATCGGTGAACAAACGCACGCTCAGTGCGCCACCTATTGGGCTATGTTTGATCGCGTTGTGCAGCAGGTTGCGCACGAGCTCTCGCAGCATCCAATCATGGGCTGACACAAGCGCATCACGACTGTCCAAATCAAACTCGAGGTCTTTGTCTGCAATCAATGGCGCCACATCCAGCGCGACTTCACGCAGTACATTGCGCCAGTCCAGTGGCGCGCTCGCAGGCTGGTGGCGCAGTTGCTCGACCTTTGCCAGCGACAACATCTGATTTGCCAGCTCGGTCGCACGGTCCACCGTTTGCGCTATTTCCTCGAGTGCTCGCTGCGGCGGCGCATCGCCGCGCAGTGCTGATTGTGCTTGCGTCTTCAGTACCGCAAGCGGGGTACGCAGTTGGTGGGCGGCATCCCGAACAAACCGCTTTTGGTGTTGCAATAGACGATCTAGGCGTGCCATCAGCTGGTTGTTGGCCAGCAGCAAGGGCTGCAACTCACGAGGCGCGGCGCTTGTATCGACGGGCCTCAAATCGCTATCGGCGCGAGAGGCGATGTCTCGACTAACTTGGCGCAAGGGGCGCACCGCGCTTTGCACCACCCAAGTCACGACCGCGGCGATGACGCTCAGCAGCAGCGCCTGACGCCACAGTGTGCTCACGAGAATTTGCCGTGCCAGTGCCTCGCGCAACTCCAAGGTCTCCGCCACCTGAATCGTGGCCATGCCACCGCCAGCGGCGCCCCAAACCGGCTGCAACAGCACCGCCACCCTCACTGGTGTGCCGTCCACCACCTCGTCATAAAAATCAACCAATGCCGCATACGGCGGTTGATCGGCGATCCGCCCGGTCCAAGGCTTGAGCGAATCAAAGCCCGACACCATCTCGCCCGAAAAGCCCGTGACGCGATAAAACATCCGACTGCGGTTATCGGCCTCAAAAGCCTCCAGCGCCGCATAGGGAACGCGCGACGCTAGGCTCACTGGCGCAGTATTGCCGAATACCTCTAGCTGCTCGGCGATGGTTTTTGCGGAAGCCAATAAAGTACGGTCATACGCCGTGTTGGCTGCACCTAGGCTTTGGCGATACAAGATCACGCTATCGATCAATACAAATAGCATCACAGGCAGCAAAATGCCCCAAAGCAGCCGTCGACGTAACGACAATGATTTCATTCTGGTTTGAGCAAATAGCCCAGCCCGCGCAGCGTGACAAGTTTGAGGCCGGTTGGCAATAACTTTTTGCGTAAGCGATACGCAACGACTTCTATCGCATCCGTTTGCACTTCCCCAGCACCGGCAAAAACACGTTCGAGCAATTGCTCTTTGGAAACCGCGTGCCCCAGCCGTTCATACAGGGGCAGAAGCATTGCCACCTCTCGTGGGCTCAATTCGAGTGGCGCCTCTTGAAATGTAAACGATTTGCTATTTATTTCATAGCATATTGCGCAGTCTTTATAAGACCTGAAGGCAGATCGGTCACTGAATTCACCAGTAGCGCTTCGCTCCCGGGCACGCACTAAGGCACGTACCCGAGCCTCTAACTCATCGAGATCGAAAGGCTTGGGCAAATAGTCGTCGGCACCGGTGTTCAAGCCAAGAATGCGATCGCCTACCGTGCCGCGAGCCGTAATGATGAGCACCGGCGTATTGAGCCCTGCCCGTCTGGCATCGCTCAATACTTGTAGTCCGTCTTGCCCGGGCAGACTCAAATCCAGCAGTACGACATCGACTGTTCGCTGCTGCCAAAGCGCCAACGCCTGAGCGCCATCGCCACAGGCGTGAACCAGCCACCCCAGCCGTTGGAACGAACGTTCCAACGAGGTGCGCATCGCGACATCGTCTTCGATCAGGAGCATTTTCATGGTGTATGCGCATTTTCCTTGATATCAATCGACAGGCCAGTGACAGCAAAGGCGATCCCAACGCATTGATCATGATGGGTGCAGTGATGTTTGGAGGACAGGTCACCGCCAAGGTGCCCATCAGCAGCACCCAATGCACACCGTTGGCGCGGCTAACGCGTGACTACAAATATTCGTGATGCCCAACACTTCCCCATTCAAGAGCATGAAAGACATTGTTGATGCCATACCTAAAGATCCGGCAAGCGTCAAATTTGGTGGCGGCCAAAGCGAGTTCGCCGAATTCGAATTCACCAGCTTGCGCTCGATCATGCACCTTTCCGGAATGCTGTAAGGCCAAACCCTAGCGTTTTCCCTCATCTGGAATGCCCCAAGCTGCCAGCCATTTGACAGTTTTCTGGCGCACCATAGCTCCAGTTCTCTTTCCTATGTACTGAGCGCCTTTTTGTTTGTTTCATTTTCGGAGACTTTAGACATGCGTCGCGACCAATTCCTCAAATCCTTTTTAGCTGCTGCCGCTGCCGGCAGCTTGCCTGGCATCGCCAGCGCTGCTACCACGCTGAAGATGATGATCCCAGCCAACCCTGGCGGCGGCTGGGACGGCACGGGCCGCTCATTGGGCAAAGCCTTGACCGAAGCCAAGGTGTTTGATGCCGTTCAGTTCGAAAACAAAGGTGGCGCAGCGGGCGCGATTGGTCTAGCACAATTTGTCAACAGTGCCAAAGGCGATCCCAACACCATGATCATGATGGGTGCAGTGATGCTGGGCGGCATTATTACTGGTAAACCTCCGGTGAACATCACCCAGTGCACGCCCGTGGCGCGCTTGACGAGCGAATTCAACGTGTTTGTCGTTCCCGCCAACTCCCCCTTCAAAAACATGAAGGATGTGGCGGAAGCGATGAAGAAAGATCCCGGCAGCGTCAAGATCGGCGGCGGCTCGCGTGGTTCCACTGAACACATTGCCTCCAGCATGATGGCGCGGGTGATTGGCGTCGACCCCAAGCGCGTGAACTATGTGCCTTTCCGTGGCGGCGGTGAAGCGACAGCCGCCATTATCGGCGGCAACGTCAGCATGGGCGGCAGCGGCTACAGCGAATTTGCCGAGCACATCAAATCCGGCAAGATGCGTCCGATTGGCGTGACCAGCGAGAAGCGGATCAAAGGTATTGACGTACCCACGCTCAAAGAACAAGGTATTGATGTGGTTCTGGGCAACTGGCGCGGTATTTATGGCGCACCCGGCATCACTGCTGCACAACAAGATGCATTGGTCAAAGCAGTGGTCGCTGCCACCAAAACCAAGTTCTGGCAAGATGAGTTGGAGAAAAACGGCTGGACGCCAGCCGTGCTCACTGGCAAAGCATTCGGTGATTTCGTCGATAACGACTTTGCCACGCTGCGCGGCACGATGCACTTGGCTGGCATGCTCTAAACAGCTGACACACCATGTCTCCCCAGCGCACTGAAGTCTTTGTCGGCGCCGCCTGTTTAGCCCTTGGCCTTTTGCTCGGTTGGGGTGCCAGAGACATTTCCTCTGAGGCGGGTTACTCAGGCGTTGGGCCTAACTTCTTGCCTTGGGTGGTCTCGGCGGTGCTCACCGTTTCTGGCGTGTTATTACTCGCGCAAGCACTCAAAGGCGGTTTTCATAGTCGTGAAGAGCCAGAAGGCGCAGCCACTGGCGACTGGTGGTCGTTTGCGTGGATCAGCGCAGCCTTGCTGTTGAACGCGTTGCTGATCACGACCATCGGTTTCATTTTGAGTTGTGCGCTGGCTTTTGTGATCGCGGTGCGTGGGTTTCACTTGTCTCAAGGTCGACCCCGCGCCAGCTTGACCGCGTGGATCAAGGATTTACTCGTGGGCTTAGCGATTAGCGCGCCAGTGTTTTGGTTGTTTACGAAGATTTTGGGCGTCAGCCTGCCCGGCCTCACCTCCACCGGCTGGATTTAAAAGAGCAACAACATGGATATCTTCAGCGCTCTAATGGCGGGCTTTGCTACTGCTATCAGTCCCATGAATTTGCTGTGGGCCCTACTCGGCTGTGTGATCGGCACAGCTGTGGGCGTGTTGCCTGGCCTTGGGCCCGCGGTGGTGGTCGCCATGCTGCTTCCAATCACGTCGCAGGTAGACGTGACGGCGTCCATGATCTTTTTTGCAGGCATTTACTACGGCGCCATGTATGGCGGCTCAACCACCTCCATTTTGATGAACACGCCGGGCG
>JANPAK010000149.1:0-7781 GCA_031429925.1 Variovorax sp. | reverse complement strand
GTAAGGGGGGTTGGGAAGTTTGTCGGGAAGAATTCAATTGAAGTCGAAGGCAAGAAAGTCAGCTTAGCCAATGCCATCATCGCCGCGGGGTCGCAGGCGGCGAAGTTGCCGTTTCTGCCCGAGGACCCGCGTATCGTCGATTCGACGGGTGCGCTCGAACTGCGCAGCCTGCCGAAGAAGGTGCTCGTCATCGGCGGCGGCATCATCGGCCTGGAGATGGGCACGGTCTACTCGACGCTCGGCGCCCGGCTCGACGTGGTCGAGATGCTCGACAGCCTGATGCAGGGCGCCGACCGCGACCTGGTGAAGGTCTGGCAGAAGATGAACGCGCCGCGCTTCGACAACATCATGCTGGAGACGAAGACCGTCGCGGGCGAGGCCACCGCCGACGGCATCCTGATGAAGTTCGAAGGCAAGAGCACGGTCAAGCAGCAGCTCTACGACCTGGTGCTTCAGGCCGTCGGCCGGGTGCCGAACGGCAAACGCATCGGTGCCGAGAAGGCCGGGGTTGCGGTCGGCGAGCGCGGCTTCATTCCGGTCGATATCCAGATGCGGACCAACGTCGCGCACATCTTCGCCATCGGCGACATCGTCGGCCAGCCCATGCTGGCGCACAAAGCCGTGCACGAAGCGCATGTGGCAGCTGAAGTGATCGCAGGCGAGCAGCAAGGCAACAAAGAGCTGGCAGCCGCAGCCTTCAACGCCCGCGTCATCCCCAGCGTCGCCTACACCGACCCCGAAGTCGCCTGGGTCGGCCTCACCGAGGACCAGGCCAAAGCCCAAGGCATCAAGGTCAAAAAAGGCCTGTTCCCTTGGACAGCATCAGGCCGCGCCATCGCCAACGGCCGCGACGAAGGCGTCACCAAACTGCTCTTTGATGACTCCCCCGAAGCCCACGGCCACGGCAAAATCTTAGGCGGCGGCATGGTCGGCACGCACGCAGGCGACATGATCGGCGAGATCGCGCTGGCCATCGAGATGGGCGCAGACGCCGTCGACATCGGCAAGACGATTCACCCGCACCCCACGCTAGGCGAGAGTATCGGCATGGCGGCGGAAGTGGCGCATGGGAGCTGTACGGATTTGCCGCCAGCGCGGAAGTAGACCCGCCTCTAAGCTCCAAGCTACCCCGATAAAGCCCGAACTGGCAACGGTTCGGGTTTTGTGGCACCGGACTTTGATGTTGATTTGCGCATCAATTGGTGAGTGAGCGAAGCGGCGATCTCGACAGCTGCGGGCTAGGACTCGTCGCCCGGCACATCCAAGGACAGATTTTTCTGAACCGGCCAGCAATTGGGCGGCTGTGGGCGCTCAAACCGAACAGACCAGGGGCCCTTCTGAAACCCCAAAACCCTTGCCATACTTGCCCTCATGCGTTTGAATTTCCTACCCGTTCTTGCGGCTGGCGATGCGATTTGTAGCCCGCAGACATCACAATTCCTGCAGCGCGTCGTGATTCGTCTCAATCGCGGTCAGACGCGCTCGCTCTCTTGGGCCGGCTAGCTCCATTACCCTCGACACCAAAAGGTGACACAGGCCCATCACAGCCACATGATCATCAAAAGGACTGTCGGAGTCACATGCGCAAAACAGATGCCAAGTCAATCCATCTTGACGGGGCACCTGCTCGTCTGAGATGTAGAGCACGCGCGCACCGATGGCGACAATTTGGTCGATCAAAGCGGCCAAGTTGGCCGGTCGGCGCCGTATTCCAAAAACAATGACAACGTCTTTCGATCCGATGCTGGCGGTGTATTGCCCGAACGTATCACCCGGATGAGGGAAGATATGGGTGTCTGCCTTGAGCTGAAAAATTTGCCAACGCAGGTAGCTGGCAAACGACTGACTCGATCGCTGCCCACACACCCAGACTTTGGGGGCGGAGAAAAGAGCTTTTGCGATCTGGTCTACCTTGTTGGAGTCCAATCGCGCGAACGTTCTTTGTAAGTTATCTTGGCTGCGATTGAGACTGGCGGTAAACCGATTTTCGACCGTCTTACTGCGGCTTGCCAAAAACAGCGGCGAGCCCAGATCTCGCTCTTTGCGCACTTGCAGCCTCGCATCTTCGTAATGGAGATACCCTAGGCGTTTGATAAAGCGCGTGACGGTCGCGTTCGAAACGCCGGCCAGCTTGGCCAATTCGCTGGCGGCATAGCTCGGCAAATCGCCCGGAAAGTCCAACACAAACTCAGCCAACTGGCGCTCCATCGGGTGAAATGAGGTGAGGTTTTGGCGCACCCTTGCAAGAAATGAGTTCGAGGAGCCTTCTGTCATGATCGTGAGCCGTTGGATTGAGCGATCTATTATCTTATCCCCTCATTGGGCGACGGAGTCTCGAAGACGGCAGCCGTGGTGCGTTAAGGCGAGTTGAGCGATTTTGGATCGGGATGGGTCAGCCGCCAGCCTTTGCCGGGGCATATCTAAACCGTCAACCCTGCGCGCGCGCAGGCCAGTCGCACCGCAGCGCAAACCGGGTCAACAACATGGATGTTGAGCTGTTCCGCAATGCGCTGAGCGGTATGTGCAAGTGGGCCACCGCCGATGACAATGGCCTGCGCACCGTCCAGCTCAACCGCTTCTTGGCATGCTTTGAGCAGCGCCTGCTGCAGATGGGCAGGGCCGTGCATCAGCGCTTGTAGATCGTCACGTGTATAGCGGACACCCGCAAACTGCTTTGCCGGCGCAGCGGCGTAGGCGGCGGCTACCAAGCTGTCATGCAATTGCGGGGTGACGGTGACAATAGCGAAGCGCCTTGAATCCGCCGCAGCCTCTGCAATGCCAGCTTCGCCAATGCCGGTGACCGGCACACCAAGGCTATTGCGCAGCTCCACCGCGCCCGGATCGCCAAACCCCGCCACGATGACGGCATCAAATCCTTCAGCGATCAGCTTTGGTGCATCTGCCAAGACGGCTTGTGCAGCATCACGTAACGCGTGGGTATTGGCAATGAAGTCATGCCCAAATGTGGCGGTTCGGCCCTCAATGTGGATCCCGGCGGGAGCCACCTTCAGCGCGCTAGCTAACATGAGTTCGGTAGAGCGCTGGTTGGTGTTGGGGTTAAGCAGAGCGATTCGGTACGGCCGGGTTGAGCGACTGCAATCCATGGCCATCTGTAGTGAGCTACCTGAAGCCCTCGTCATGCCTGCGCCTCCGATAAATGCTTGGTTCGCACAGCAGCAAGGCGCCAACATGCTGCCGTAGATGCATCGGCCTGCTCTTGCAGTTGCGGCACACGCTCACGGCATTCAGCACTCACATATTGGCAACGCTCCGCGAACGCGCAACCGATGGGCAGCGCGGACAAATCGGGGGGCGCGCCGGGTAATCCTGTGCGACGAACACCGCGATTGGCTCCCTGAAGCGTCGATGCCAGTAGGCCTTGGGTGTAGGGGTGCTGCGGTTTGGTCAATACGTCTTCGGCACGACCGATCTCGACGATACGGCCGGCATACATCACGGCAATACGATCACAAATTTCGGCAGCGACACCGAGATCGTGCGTCACAAATAATGCACTCATGCCAAGCCGCGTTTGCAACTCGCGCAAGATCAGCAACACTTGCATTTGCACGGTAGCGTCAAGCGCTGTGGTGGGCTCGTCAGCGAGCACCAACTTCGGCCTGCATGAAAGTGCTAATGCAATCATCGCTCTTTGACGCATGCCGCCAGAAAGTTCGTGCGGGTAGTTGTCAAGTCGGCTTTGCGCAGAAGGCACCTTGACCTGTTCGAGCCAATGAAGGGCTTGGGCGCGCGCTTCGACCTTACCGCATCCCGTATGGCGCTGAATGGTTTCCCCAATTTGCTGGCCGATGGTAAACACCGGATCCAAGGCGAGCCCAGGGTCTTGGAAAACCATCGCTGCAGTTCCACCCCGGTACGCACTAAGCTCATTGGTGTTGAGGGACAACACATCGAGGCCATCTACCAACATTCCCCCAGTTAAAACCGTGCGATCCGTCGGCAGCAGGCGCATCAAAGCGCGCAGCGTCACACTTTTGCCGCTGCCTGACTCGCCAATCAAGCCAAGAACCTCGCCTGGCTGTATCTCAAAGCTCACGCCATTCACAGCGCAAACCTCGCCACGCGACGAACGAAATCGAACCTGTAGACCGTCAACGGATACCAGTGGGCGACTCATGCTGTTCCCTCGCCAATCGGGGCCAAGTGACAAGCCACCAGATGCGTAGCGCTACTGGCTGCCCGCAAGATCGGCTCGCTTGCGCCACACGCGGCTACCGCATGAGGACACCGGGTTCGAAAGCGACAACCCGACGGCGGGTCAATCGGGCTGGGCGGATCGCCCACGATTGGCGCAGCTTGCGTACGACGACGCGGATCCATGCTCGGCATAGAAGCGAGCAACGCGCGTGTGTAGGGGTGGGTCGGATGCTCGAACACCGACTCCACAGAACCCATTTCCACCACTTTTCCTAAATACATCACCATGACCTCGTCGCTGATGTACTGCACGACATTCAAGTCGTGGGAAATAAACAGGTAAGTGAGGTTCAACTCAGCTTTGAGATCAAGCAACAAGTTAAGCACTTGCAGTTCGACGGATTTATCAAGCGCAGAAACGGCCTCATCGAAAATCACAATCTCCGGCTTCAGCGCGAGGGCGCGCGCAATATTGACGCGCTGGCGCTGACCACCAGAGACTTCGTGCGGGTAGCGGCTGGCAAATCGCGCCGGATCCAGCCCCACGCGCTGCAGCAGTTCATGGGCGATGCCGCACGCATCTGCACGCGAGACGCCATGAACCTGCGGGCCAAACATCAGCGACGCTTCGATGGTGAGTCGAGGGTTGAGCGAAGCAAAGGAATCCTGAAAGACCATCTGCACCTTACGGCGCACAGCACTGAGCTGATCGGCTTGTTGGCTCAGCGCCTGACCTGCCAGCAACATGGTTCCTTCATCGGCCTCAATGAGACCCATGAGCAGGCGCGCAAGTGTGGACTTGCCACAACCGGACTCGCCCACAATGCCTAAGGTCTTGCCGCGAGCCAACTGAAATGAAATATCGGAGACGGCATGCACGACCTGAGGTCGCTTGCCAAGAAAGTGTGAGCGCACGCGGAAGTGCTTGCGCAGACCTGTGACATCCACTGCATTTTCTGCCGCAACCATCACTTGACCTCCATGGCGTTGCGCAGGCCGTCAGCAAGCAAATTGAATGCGAGTGAAACCAAAAATATCAACATGCCGGGCAAAGCAGCGAGCAGTGGCTGGGAGTAAATAGCATTGCGCAGGGTATTGAGCATCAGCCCCCACTCCGGTGTTGGTGGGCGGGCACCGAGTCCGATGAATGAGAGACCAGCACCCATAATGATCGCCACGGACAGCAGGCTTGTTGCATAGACCAACACTGGCCCGATCACGTTCCCAAGTACATGCACCCGCATGATGACAGCGCTGCCAGCACCCGTTGCCCGCGCAGCTTCGATGAATTCGATCGAACGCACTTGCGTTGTCGCGCTCTCAGTGACGCGCGTCAGTGGCGGTATCAAGACAATAGTCAGAGCCAAAAGAGTGTTGGCAATGCCTGCGCCAAGGGCGCCAGCAATAGCGACGGCCAAAAGAATGGATGGAAACGCAAACACGACATCGACACTGCGCATAATCACTGCGTTGACCTTGCCCCCAATGAATCCTGCCACCATTCCCAGCGTACCACCAATGAGCAGCGCGAGGCCAACCGGCAGCATGCCCATCATCAGGGACACACGACCACCATACATCAATCGAGTCAGCATATCGCGACCCAGCTCATCCGTTCCAAGCGGATGCCCCGGCGTGCCAACTGGTTTGAGACGTTTGACCACGCTGCCTACAGACGGATCACCCGGTGCGAGCCATGGCGCAAATAGCGCAGCGAGCATGATGAGCAACAGCACCGCGATACAGAGCAGTGATACTTTATCTGCCAGAAGGCGCTTTAAAACGCCTTGCCAATAGCCTTGGGACGCGATGGCCGGTGACACCACGATGGCATCCGGATGGGTTAAGGAAAGGACCTTCATGCTCGCTTCATCCTTGGATCCAACAGCGGTTGCACAAGATCGACCAAAAGATTGAGGCCTACGAAAAACATCGCGAGCACGAAGATTGTTCCCTGCAACAAGGGGATATCGCGCTGCAGTATGGCGGTATTGAGTAACAACCCGGTACCTGGCCACGAGAAGACGGTCTCAACCAAAATGGATCCTGCCATCAAATATCCGAGCTGCACGCCCATGACCGCGAGAGTCGTCGGTGCGATGTTTTTTGCCAGATGACGGAACACCTCGCCTCGCCTCATCCCTTTGGCGACCAACCCGACGATGAATTCTTTGCTCAAAGTATCGGCCACGAGCGCGCGCACCGAGCGCATCACGATTCCAGCCGGCATGGCAGCGAGTGTGATAACGGGCAACACAATGTAGGGCAGTTGAGCAAGAGTCCACGAGCCCGAGCCTTCAGGGCCTGCGCCCATGGCAGGCAACCAATTGAGACGAGCAGAAAAGATCGCCACAAGAACGATGCCCAGCCAATAGTGCGGCACCGAAACGCCAGCAATGGCAAAAGACGACAATGCGCGGTCCAATGCAGTGCCCTGCCTGTACCCAGCGATGATGCCTAGCAAACTCCCGATCGTGAACGCCACCGTGGCAGCAAGCCCTGCCAGCAGTAGCGAATTGCCGATTGCCTTGCCTATTTCGTCACTCACGGCCCGCCCGCTGCTGATGGAGCGCCCAAGATCGCCCTGCAGCGCTCGCCCTAGCCAGCGCAAATACTGCACCGGAATGGGTTGGTCTAGCCCGTATTGCGCTTTGACGCTATCGACCACTTCCTGCGTTGCGTCGGAAGGCAGCACAGCGGAAAGTGGATCCCCTGGTGCGAGGTGCACCAGAGAAAAGCACAACACTGTCACTGCCACTGCAATGGGAAGTGCATGCAGCAAGCGCTTGACGAGGTAGGCCCACATACCGCTTGGCTAGTTCATGGAAATCGTTGAAAAGTCAAGGAACCAGTTTTGCGGTGGAACGAAGCCTCTTACTTTGTTGCTCATTGCGCGCGGCGCGACGTCATGCGCGACGAACAGAAACAATGCATCGTTGACGTACTTTTCATGTGCCTTCTGAATCAGCGCAAGCTGGGCCCGGGTGTCAAACTCAGTGCGCACACCATCAAACAACTTGTCCATCTCGGGATCGCTGTAGTAGCCCCAGTTCGTACCCTTCGGTGGCATGAGAGCGCTGTCGACATGGCGGATCAGCGCTGTAAATGGGTCTTGGCTGAAATATGAGCTGTTGGTGGTACTTGCCCCTTTGGTGCCAGGATCTTTAGCACCTGCGCGCCAATTTGCGAGCAGCGCATTCCAGTCGCGCACATCAAATTCCACTTGGATACCGATCTCCGCAAGATTTTGCTGAATCAATTCGTTCATCAACTGGGGCTGCATCTGGCCAGAGCCTGACGGCGACATGATGGATTTGATCTTGAGTGGCTTGTCTTTGGAGTAGCCGGCTTGCGCCATCAGAGCCCTCGCTGCAGCCACGTCGTATTTCACATCAAAGGAGGGCTTACCAAACCATGGGCTGTTTGGGGGCACCATGCCTCTTGCCGAAACCATCATGTCACCCAAAAGGCGCTTCATTCCTTCACGATCAATGGCGAGATTCGCCGCTTTGCGTATCCGAATATCGTTCCAAGGCGATCCCTCAAGGCGGGAGAAGTGCCAAGGCCAGACATGCGGGTATACGTTGCTGCGGATAGAAAATCCTGCCGCCTTTAGGCTGTCC
>JANPAK010000148.1:0-4285 GCA_031429925.1 Variovorax sp. | reverse complement strand
CACCAACTTCTTCTTCTCGCAAAGCCTGCTGGTTGCCGCTGCGATGATGATTGCATTGATGGGTTTGCTCACCGCCTTGGTCAACGCGCACCGCTTGGTGGGCCAGCCGCCTCTGACGGAATCACTCAAAACTGCAGGCTTCATGGTGCTCCTAGGTGCACCCATCATGGCGCTGCTGTTTGTGCTGTTTCCGCGGCTCGCACCACTTTGGGGCGTCCCCGGTGACGCCATGACTGGGCGCAGTGGCCTGTCCAACACGATGGAAGTGGGCACGATTGCTAAATTAGCGCTCGACGACTCCATTGCCTTTCGAATCAAATGGAATCTTGCACCCGGTCAGCAGATCCCGCCAGCAAGCACGCAGTACTTCCGCGGCCCAGTGCTCACCAGCTTTGATGGCCGCAATTGGCGGCCAAGCATCACACCGATCTCGCGCCGCTGGCCGGTGCTGGCCAACTTACAAACCGGCGGTGAGACGCTGAGCTACGAAGTCACGCTTGAGCCCACCCAGCGCCCATGGATTTTCGTGCTTGAGGCCGCCAACGCCAAGCCCGACGTGCCTGGCCATGAGGTCTTCATGACCCAGGAGCTCCAGTGGCTCTCCAACCGCCCGGTGACCGATCTGCTGCGCTACAAGGCCAGCAGCGCCACCGTCTTTCGCCACGGCCCGCAGGCGCCTGCGATCGGCTTGCAAGATTTTCTTGAGCTGCCTCCAGGCTTTAATCCGCGCACGCTTCAATTGGCCGCCGACATTCGCCGCGACCCCCTTCTTGCTCAGGCGGGTGCGGCACCCTTGGTCGCAGAAGTCTTGCGGCGGCTGCGCGAAGGTGGTTATACCTACACGCTGGAGCCCGGCGTTTATGGTGCCAATACAGCTGATGAATTTTGGTTTGATCGCAAGGAAGGTTTTTGTGAACACATCGCCTCCGCCTTTGTGATCTTGATGCGCGCTTTAGATATTCCAGCGCGGATCGTGACCGGCTATCAAGGCGGCGAAATCAACGCGATTGATGGCTACTGGACGGTGCGCCAGCGCGACGCCCACGCCTGGACCGAAGTCTGGCAAGCGGGTGTGGGCTGGGTGCGGGTGGATCCCACCGGCGCAGTGTCGCCCGGTCGAGTAGGCAGCTTCCAGCGCTTGGCTGCGCCACAAGGTGCCGTGGGAGCGGCGTTTGGCGCTGTGATGCCTTTGGGCTTGATCACACAAATGCGATCGGCTTGGGAGGCGGTGAACAACTCGTGGAATCAATGGGTGCTCAACTATTCGCAAGCCAATCAACTTGATTTGCTCAAGAATATCGGGTTTCAAAACCCGAGCTGGGAGGATTTGGGCAAAGTGCTCGCGGGCATCGTCACGCTCGTCGGCTTGCTTGGCGCAGCTTTCACGCTCTACGAACGGCACCATCTTGACCCTTGGATACGCCTCTTGGCCCGTGCGCGCAAGCAATTGGCCCAAGCTGGCCTACCCAGCGACGATGCCACCCCGCCGCGCCGCTTGGCCGAGCAGGCCTTGGCTAAGTTTGGCGAGCCCGCTCGCCCGGTGCATGACTGGTTGCTCCAGCTCGAAGCCCTGCGCTACCGCCCGCAAGCCGCGCAAGAGCGCAGCTTGGCTACACTGCGAAGCAATTTTCCGGGTTTTCAAGCCCCTCAGACCTCGTGAACGACCGCTACCCAATTCTTCATCGCGCTGCAGTTGCTACACTTTTTATAGCGCTTTGCGCAGGTTCTAGCTGGTCAAACGCCCAAAATGGCCCAAAAAAGAAGGCTGCAAAGGCAAGCAGCGCTCAAACCGCTAAAAAGAAACCAGCGCGCCCCGTGCGCACTGGCGAGGCCTATGCCAGCCGCGAGGAGGCCATGCGCTTTGCAGATGACGTGGCCGAGCGGCGCAACTTAGACAAAGAATGGGTGCGCCAGGCTATTGGCCAGAGCCGCTTTATTCCTGCCGTGCAGCGTCTGATGCGCCCGATGCAGCCCTCAGCCTCATCCACGAGCGGCGTGGTTTGGAAGAATTGGCGCGTTTACCGCAGCCGTTTTATTGACCCGGTGCGCATTCAAGCGGGTGTGAAATTCTGGCGCGACAACGCCGCTTCTCTTGAAAAAGCAGAAGCCGAGTTCGGCGTGCCCGCTGAGATCATCGTCGGCATCATTGGCATCGAGACCATTTATGGCCGCGACATGGGCAGTTTTCGCGTGATGGACGCGCTGACCACCCTCGCCTTTGATTTCCCCAAAACCGAAAAACGCGATCGCAGCGCCTTCTTCCGCGATGAGCTCGAGCAATTCCTCTCCTTAAAAAGCCGAACCGGCCTCGAACCCATGAGCATGCTGGGCAGCTATGCCGGCGCGATGGGCTTGGGCCAATTCATGCCCAGCAGCTGGGCGAAATACGCGATTGATTTTGATGGCGATGGCAAGATCGATTTGTTCAACAGCCCCACCGACGCCATCGGCTCCGTGGCCAACTACTTCAAGAGCTTCGGCTGGAAAACCGGCCAACCCAGCTTCTACCCGGTGAGCTTTGACACAGCCAAATTAGACAAAGACGCTCTGCTCGCTCCCGATATCTTGCCCACCTTCAGCGTCGAAAGCTTCCAAACCAAAGGCGCGGTGCTCATCGGCGAAGCCTTGCAACACAAAGGGCCCCTGGCCTTAGTCGAGCTGCAAAACGGCGACCCAGCCCTCTCACCCAGCAACGCCCCGCAATATGTGGCTGGCACAGAAAACTTCTACGTCATCACCCGCTACAACTGGAGCAGCTACTACGCCATGAGCGTGATTGAGCTGGGGGCGGAGGTGAAGGCGGCGATGCGCTAGCTCAAGCGGCTTCGCTCGCTTGGGAGTAGCTATGCATTCCATAGCATCTTGCGCATATTCTGTATGGTCTGTAGGCTTTTTTCATTCAAAAACACGGTGAATCAGGTCATGGCCGTCAAAGCATCCAGCGGACTCGCTGTACCACCCGCAGCGACTTTCAAGACATGCGTATAGATCATCGTGGTGGACACATCGGAATGCCCGAGCAGCTCCTGCACCGTGCGGATATCTGTGCCCGCTTGCAGCAAATGCGTGGCAAAACTGTGGCGCAGCGTATGCACAGAAACGGGCTTGACGATGCCCGCCAGCGGAACGGCTTTTTTCAGTGCTCGTTGCAAGCGCTCCTCAAACAAATGATGCCGGCGCTCAACGCCACTGCGCGGATCAACAGAGAAAGTCGGCGAGGGAAACACCCAAAACCATCCCCAAGTCTGCCCCACCTTCGGGTATTTCGCCTCCAAGGCGTGGGGCGTTTCTACGCCCCCGCGCTGTGCCGCTCGATCAGCCTCCCAAAGCTCGCGCGCCACGATCACCTGCCTGCGCAATGCGGGAAGCAATGAGCGCGGCAGCATGACCACGCGGTCCTTCCCGCCTTTTGCTTCACGGACGATGATCACCTGTCGGTCAAAATCAATATCTTTCACGCGCAGGCGCATGCCCTCCATCAAGCGCATACCTGTGCCATACAGGAGCTTGGCAAGTAACGCCGTGACGCCATCCATCTGAGCCAACAAACCAGCGACTTCATCTTTGGTCAACACGCTTGGGATACGCCTCTTTTGTTGCGGGCGGCCAATATCATCCAGCCAAGGCAGCTTGATGCCCAAGACATCACGGTATAAAAACAAAACCGCGCTCAGCGCTTGGTTGTGTGTAGATGCCGATACCTTACGCTCCGCCGCAAGCATCGACAAAAACGCTTGCACCTCTGGCGCACCCATGTCGCGCGGATGCCGCATTTTTCCGCTGCGGCCATGCCAGCGCACGAAAAACTTGACCCAATACAGGTAAGTTTTTTCGGTGCTTAGGCTATAGTGGCGATAACGAATCTGCTCCCGCACCTGGTCTAAAAGGCGCGGAGATGGGGCAGAAGCAGTGCCGGGTTTCATGAATTAATTATAGCTGTTAATTAATACAGTATTGTTGATGCAAGCTCATGATTAAAAACGGTTTTTAGGAATTTTTATGCCCAACTTATACCGCAGCGCCATTTTTATACCGCAGGTTTTGCGGTATACATTACGTTAGCGAGATCTCAATGCCTTCGATCGAAACATTGCTGTTAATCATTGCTCTGTTGGGCATAAAAATTCCTAAAAATCGTTCTTAATCATGAGTTTGTATCAAATATACTGTTTTAATTAACAGTTATAATAAATTCATGAAACCCGGCACTGCTTCTGGCTCACCTCCGCGCTTACTTGATCAAGTGCGGGAGCAGATTCGTTACCGCCACTATAGCCTAAGCACC
>JANPAK010000147.1:0-15063 GCA_031429925.1 Variovorax sp. | reverse complement strand
GGAAGGAGTTAACTGGTGGTCACCTCGAACAAACGTGGCGCGTTTGTTTTCACTCGCTTTATGTTTGTTTTTTGCCCACACTAGCATCGCCGGCAACCAACAATATGAACCGCTTGCCGCCAGCGTGCAGGCGGCGCTATCGGCTGCGATCGCCGACAAAGCCGCGCCAAATCCGCAATTTGCTAGCGTGCAAGAAAAGCTCGAGTGGGTGAATTGGCAGACAGAAATGTCGATCCGCCTAGCTAAACGCATGCCCGATCGCGACACGCGTTTGGATTTTTTGCGCACCGTGTATTACGAAGCCAAGCGCGCCGGGCTTGACCCGCAGATGGTGCTCGGCTTGATTCAAGTTGAAAGCGGATTTCACAAATACGCCGTCTCAAAAGCCGGTGCGCGCGGCTATATGCAAGTCATGCCGTTTTGGAAAAAGTTGATCGGCAATGGCGACCAAAATTTGTTTCTAATGCGTAACAATCTGCGTTTTGGTTGCACGATATTGCGCCACTACCTGGATATCGAAAAAGGCGACCTATATCGCGCATTGGGTCGCTACAACGGCAGCTTGGGAAAACCCGAATACCCAAACATGGTGCGTGGTGCCTGGGAAAAAAATTGGCACTGGCTCAATTCGCCAGCACTTAAACCGTGATGCCGAAAAATAGTTAAGTCATAAAAAACGCAGCGATTTTATTGTTGTCAAAGTCGCGAAAATAACCGGCGTAAAACGTATCGCTGCGCTGCCCTGGTGGGCCATCATCAGTCGCGCCTAGCGCAAGCGCGGTCTTGTAAAACTTATCGACGTCCGCCTTTGAATCCATGACCATGGCAATCATGACGCCATTGCCAAATGTCGCAGCTTGTCCGTTGAATGGTTTCATCACACCGAAGCCCGGCGACATCGGGCCATTACTCCACGCTACGCCGTTCTCGCCTTCGAAAATTCGCGTGGCGCCAATGGAGCCAAACAGTTTTTCGTAAAACTCAATTGCTCGCGATAAATCGTTGGTGCCTACCGTCACATAGCCAATCATTTTTCTCTCCTTGATGCTTGTAGATTTTTTCTTACCGATTGATTCTAAACCTGTGTCGATGCCGATTTGGACGTATTTTGAGGCGATGATCTGACCCTGAAATTTTGCCTGCAGCGGTAAATTATTCGCATGAACCGGCGGGCATTTTTTTCATATCAACTCATTCTCAGCGCGTCGCTTGCGTTGTCAGGATGCGCGGGGTTATTTGGCAATACGACTTCGTCAGTTAGTACTAGTAACACCCCGTCAAAGCATTCACCGGCCAACGACGTCGTCATGTACGCTTTGGGTTTGGTCGAAACCGGCTATCAATTCGGCGGAAAAAATCCTGAAGCCGGGCTCGATTGCAGCGGCATGGTCAGTCATGTTTTTGCTCAGGCGGCTGGTCGAAAAATTACCGGTAGCGCTGCCGATATTGCGCGCCAAGGTCGTGCAATTGAGCGTGCTGCTTTGCGTCCGGGCGATCTGGTTTTTTTCAATACTACCGGCACATCGTTTTCACATGTCGGAATATATATCGGCGAGCAGCGCTTCGTGCACGCCCCTAAGAGCGGAGGCAAGGTTCGCACAGATAGTCTTGCCAGCGGTTGGTTCGCCTCGCGCGTCGAAGCGACGCGAAGGTATTTTGACTAGCCTAGTTCTTTTCGCGCAACACCAGCGCGCATAGCTGCTGCGCAATGGCTTGCGGATCGCTGGCACCATTTTCGTCATACCATTGTGCCGACCAGTTGATCGCGCCGAGAATCAGTTTGCGCGCAACAGCGCTGGCATCATGTAAATGGCCGCTGCTGGCCAGCCTGTCCAACACTGCGGAGAAAACTTCTTCGTAGCGTGCGCTCATGCGGTGTACCACTGCGCGCTCGGTCGGGTCGAGCAGGCGCGATTCATACAACATCACCCAGGCAAAATCACGTCCTGGGCCGAGCAAATAATTCATGTGCGTGGCGACGCAAGCTTCAAAACATTCACGCGCAGGCTGCTCTTTCGCGATCACCGTTTCCAAATTTCTAAGCATGACTTCTATGCCTTCGGTAGTCACGCTAAACAGGATTTCGTGCTTGCTTTTAAAGTGATAGAACGGCGATCCAGAGCGCATTCCGACTGCGTCAGCAATATCGCGGATAGTGGTTCCGTTATAGCCTTTTTGGCGAAACAAACGGCCGGCCGCGCGAATGATGTCGCCGCGTCGGTTAGCATCCGGTGGCGTGCTAGTCACTGGGATCTCCATCAAAGTATCACTCATGCCCAAAGGCACCATGTCGTCCCTCACCACTGGCAAAACGGCTAGCGCCTTTTAGCGTTTCTCCACTGGCTAATGTTTGCATGCCGTGGGTGTATTCGTTAAGGATGGCATCCGACAAATTCATACCCCATTGTTCGTAGCTCGACAGCCGATCATTACGCAAGCATAGTTGCGGAAACGCGGCGATCTGCGCCGCAATTTTTTCCGCCGCAGCGCGCGCTGTCCCGTCCGCAACGACACGATTGGCAAGACCAAAATTTAGGGCTTCATCGGCTTCAACCGCCCGGCCAGTGAGGATCATGTCAAGCGCACGGGAGTGTCCAATTAAGCGGGCTAGACGCACAGTGCCGCCATCGATCAGGGGGACGCCCCAGCGCCTACAAAACACGCCGAATACTGCCGATTGTTCAGCCACGCGCATGTCCGCCCACAAGGCCAACTCCAAGCCGCCAGCCACCGCATGCCCTGCCACAGCGGCGATGACGGGCTTGCTCAGCAGCATCCGTGTTGGGCCAAGTGGGCCATTGCCTGTAGGTTTCAGTTGCCAATTTTCCGGGCCAGTTGAAAGTGATTTGAGATCCGCCCCGGCACAAAAATAGCCGCCCTCGCCACACAGTACAGCCACATGCGCACCTTCATCCGCATCGAAGGCCTCGAACGCATCGACGAGCGCCTGCGCAGTGGGTTGATCGATGGCATTCCGCACTTCCGGGCGGTTGATGATGACCGTGGTGAGCCTCTCACCTTCGGCTATATCAATGCCTCATGGACTCTGCGCGCCGATCTCACCGCCCAATACGTCTGCCGCCTGCTCAATCACATGGATCGCCATGGCCACCGCGTGGTGTATCCCAAGGCTGATGCGTCTGTCAAAGCCCAGCCCTTCATGAGCCTGAGCTCAGGCTATGTGCAGCGTGCGCAGGCGCATTTACCCAAACAGGGAAGCCATGCGCCTTGGCAGGTGAAATCAAACTATTTGTATGATCTACTGACCTTGCGCTTGGCTCGCTTGGAAGACGGTGTGATCACTTTCGAAAAATAGGAAAAAGCAATGCAGTTTCAGCACAAAGTAGCCGTCATCACAGGCGCTGGCAGTGGCATCGGGCGCGGTTTGGCGCAGAGCCTTGCGCAGCGCGGCTGCCATTTGGCCTTGGCCGATCTGAATCCACAGGGGCTGCAAGAGACGGCGGATTTGTTGGGCTCCCTTGGCGTGCGCGTGAGCCAGCATGTTTTGGATGTGGCCTCGCGCGAGCAGGTTGCTGCTCTCCCGGCTGAAGTGTTGGCCGTTCATGGTCAGGTAGATGCATTGTTCAATAACGCTGGCGTTGCCGTAGGCGGTACTTTTGAACAGGTGACCGAGGCCGACTTTGAATGGTTGATGGAGATCAACTTCCACGGTTTGGTGCGGATGACGCGGGCCTTCATGCCTCTGCTTAGGGCCAGCCAGGAGGCTCGAATCGTCAATATCTCCAGCTTGTTCGGGCTGATCTCGCCGCCCGGACAAACAGCCTACAGCGCAAGCAAGTTTGCGGTGAGAGGTTTTTCCAACGCCCTGCGCCATGAGTTGATCGGCAGCCGGATCGGCATCACGGTTGCCCACCCTGGTGGCGTGGCAACGGCCATTGCTAAAAGCGCTCGAGTCTCAGAAGGGGTTCCGCCCAGCGACTGGGCAAAGCAACGCGCCATGGCGGACCGATTGCTAAGCCTGCCTCCGGAGCGAGCGGCCGAGATCATCGTCAGCGCGGCGGAGCGAGGCAAAGACCGGGTGGTGGTTGGTAAAGATGCCAAGTTTGGCGCTTTGTTGGAACGCCTGATGCCTGTGAGCTATTGGAAGGTGCTCGCGCTTGGCATGCGCTGAGTAACTTCGCTCCGCCGGGGCGCCTTGGGGGAAAACGTGAACTGCCCTAGGTTAAACACAAAGCACAATACAAGCATCCAAAACTGCTACAGGGTTGCCCATGCCATCTACTCGCCTCAATGCACTCGACGCCGCCTGGATCATGACGGAATCGCGGCCAACGCCCAATCACGTCGGCGGCTTGTTGCAGTTTCGCCTGCCTGACGATGCGCCACGCGAGTTCATGCGCCAGATGATGTATGACTTTCGCAACCATCGCAATTTCGCACCCCCTTGGAACCAGCGACTGAAGTACCCGTTCAATATGAATCCGGTGCCCGAGTGGGTGGAGGACAACGGTATCGATCTTGAGTATCACGTGAGACATGCCGCTTTGCCTTGGCCGGGTGGCGAGCGCGAGCTAGGCGAGTTGGTGGGGCGTTTGCAAAGCACGCCCATTGATCTCACCCGCCCGCCTTGGGAGTGCACGATCATTGAGGGCTTGGCGCAGGATCGCTTTGCACTATTTATCAAGATGCACCATTCGTTGATCGATGGCGTGAGCGGTATGAAGCTGCTGCAGCGTGCTATGTCAACGGATCGCGCCAAGAGCGTCGACATGCCACCGTTTTGGGCGATGGGCTCTGGGGAAAGCGCCAAGCGCGGCGAAGGCGGGCGACCTGCGCCTACGGTGGCAAATGCAGCCGCAGCTGCGGTTGAGGCTCTGCGCACCCAAGCATCCACCGTGCCGCAACTGCTGGTTGCATTTGGGAAGATGCTCAAGCGAGTTGGCGATCCATCGGACGGCATGGCCTTGCCCTTTGACGCGCCGCGCTCGGTGCTCAATGGTCGCGTGCGTGAAAAGCGACGATTTGCCACGCAGCAGTTTCCCATCGAACGCTTAAAGGCCGTGGCCACTGCAGGCGACTGCACGCTCAATGATGTGGTGCTGGCGATTTGCGGTGGCGCCCTGCGGCAGTTTTTGAATGAGAGCGGAAACCTGCCCGAGAAATCGTTGACCGCCGGCATTCCTGTATCCGTGCGCCCCAAAGACAATGAAGGAACGGGCAATGCCATCAGCTTCATCGTGTCGACGCTGGGTACCAACGTGAGCGACGCTGGTGAACGTTTGGCGGCAATCAAAACGTCGGTGCAGCACGCCAAGGCGCACATTCAAAGCTTGCCACGTCAAGCGATGCTGCAGTACACCATGGTGCTGATGGCACCTACTTTGGTGACGATGCTCACCGGCATTGGCGGCCGCACCCGCCCGATGTTTAACATCACGATTTCAAATGTTCCTGGTCCGGAAAAGCCGCTTTACTTCCGAGGCGCAGAGCTGTTAGCCACATTCCCCGCATCGATCGTGACGCATGGGCAGGCCATCAACATCACTTGCCAGAGCTATGCCGGTTCAATGAATTTCGGTTTCACGGGATGCCATTCCACCCTGCCTAGCATGCAGCGGGTCGCCGTCTATTCCGAATTGGCGTTGGTAGAGCTGGAAAATGCCTTGGGCTTGGGTGCAAAGCCAAAGAGACGCAGTGTGGCGCCGATTGCTGCCAAGACGCGGGCGCGCAAGCCCGCCAAGTCTGCTGGCTGAGCTAGGTGCAGCGAGCGTAGGTGTGCACGCTTCCCTTGTATGGCGTGTCATCAGCCAAAGCCATAACGGCATGGCTGGTATGTGAGAAGCCAAGCGCGATCATCCTCCGGCTAAAACCGCGATGATTGCCGCGGTTTGGGTCGACGATGATCACTTCGACGTCAGGGGCGGCGTGGACGTTGATAAATTGCGATACGGATTCAGGCTGCTCGCGGTCGTAGAGCACGTCACTTCCGATAATGAGATCAAACAGCCCGAGCTGCGGGTTGGCGCGGGTCCAGTTGGCCATCTGGTATTTCAATGTTGGCAAGTCGTTGAGCCGCAGGTTTTCCACAAGAAAAGCCTCGACCAAGGGATGATTGTCGCTGGCGGTGACGTTGCCTCCTCGCCTATGCAAAACCAAACTCGCCAACGCCAAACCGCAACCCAGCTCGAGGATCCGCTTGCCTTTGATTTCATGCAAGACCATCTGGTCGGCCAAAACACGACCCGATGGCCACAGCATGCCGAACAAAGGCCAGGCGGCTGACGAAATACCCATCAACTCCGCGCAACCCAGCGGGTCATCGAATTGGCGGCGATCCAGCAACGAACGAATTTGAAAATCTGCGCCATGGCCGCAGATGGTTTCTTGCTTGGTGAGGTAATTCAGAGATGCGATCGGTGATGGCGAATCATGACACACTGCGTGGCGGTCTGCTAACCGACTCAATCGATGTCTGGCGCCGCGCCGCTCAGCTTTCGCGCTCTTCCACCCTGCCGTCTGCGTGTTTTGCAAAGCGAGTTTGGCCGCGCGGATGTACTGGATCGTTGCTTGGCCACGGCCACCCACCGAACTCAGTTCGCCGGTAGTCGGCGAAGGCCTGCTGAATCTCTGCGGGTGTGTTCATCACGAATGGACCGTGTTGTGCGACAGGCTCACCAATCGGCCGCGCCTGCAGGACCAACATTTCGCTCTCAGCATCGCCGTTGATGAAGCTGCAATCATGATTTGCTCGAACTTCCATCACTGATTGGACTGGCACCGATTGCCCTGCCACCTGCAAACGGTTGCCTTTGAAGAAATAAACCATGCGTCGGGTCTTTGCAGATTGACTTGCGGGCAGCGTCCACTGCGCACCCGGTGAAAGCTTGATGGTGTAGATGCCTAAATCGCTATCCGATTCGCTTGCCCAAGAGTCAGGTGGTGGCGCTAGCGCCTTCGTTCCGTTGAGTGTGCCCGCGATGCACACGACTTCGGCGACCTTACCGTTCACATCGCTTGCTTGAATGCGGGGTATGTTCTCGTGCCAAAACATGGTGAAGTGAGGCTCAGCCATCTTGTTTTTGGCAGGCAGGTTCAACCAAATTTGAAATAGTTCAGTGGGGTTGGATTTATCGGTATGCAGTAACGGGAACATTTCGCAATGAACGATACCTTTCCCCGCGGTGAGCCACTGTACATCGCCGCCACCAAAGCGCGCGGTCGCGCCCAATGAGTCAGAGTGATCGATGCGCCCTTGGCGAACGATCGTCACTGTTTCAAAACCTCGATGTGGATGCGATGGAAAGCCTGGCACCGTGTCGCCGTGGTACATACTCCAACCGTCTTTGCCACCAAAGTCTTGGCCGATCGCCCGACCGGCGAGCAAGGTCGGGTCTGGCGCCATCTGAGCGTTGCCTGCTGGGTAGGCATCGTTGTGATGCACGCAAAACAAAAACGGGTCGAGTGTTTGCCAAGGAAACCCGAGTGGGGCGAGCGAGAGAAGCTGGTTCATGACCGATATTGTCTATGGGAAACCAGGTTTCCGCTGGAGTGGCATCATTGTGTAATTGCCTGTGTTGGTCGTTCGGGCTCGCGCCGCGCTTTTGGCGCCGGAAAGGGCGGGCGCTATCGCGCCGCTGTGCGTTGGCGTGCCTTTCCAGCCTTAGCAGCGGGCTTGTGGGCTATCTCCAACCCGAGCGCTGCCTCGAGGTCGCGGATGGAATGATCGGTGTAGTCCAGCATGCGCTGCAGGGCGGGTACAGAGCGTCGGCACGCGGTGTATCCGAAGCCCAGGTGGTCACGGTACCCACTGATCGTGATGTTGAGCGCCAGAAAATGCGTGGGAATCGAGACCGGATAGATCTCGTCCAAGTGCGCACCGTCCATATACAAAGACTCGCGCGGCCCCGGTACATTCGAAATGATGACGTTGAATGGCGGGTACTTGGTACTGAGTTTTTCCATCAGCCAAGGCATCATCATGGAAGGCCCTTGGGTAGCGACCGACATGGCGCCGTAAGCCATCTTTTTCAGGCGCGTCATGCTGCGCAGCTTATCTTTGGCGCGGTTGGTGGATACTTTGATACTGGCGAGACGTTTGAGTGGGTCTGCAATGTGGGTGCCGAGTTCGGCCAGTATCAGCGTGACCTGGTTGCCTTCGCCGGTGCTGGCGTCGTGCAATGACACGGGAACCATGGCGGTCAGCGTCTTTTCAGGCGGCGTGGCGTGGTTTTGGAGATAGGTGCGCAGCGCACCCGCGCAAATTGCCAAGGTGATGTCGTTGACGGTGGCACCCGCAGCAGCGCCGATGCGCTTGAGGCGCGCCAGCGAATACGATTGCGCCGCAAAGCGCCGTGCTCCCGATATTTCCACATTGAGCGCTGTGGGTGGAGCCTGCAGCACCGGGTAGGCTGTTTGCTGACCCGAGAGTGCCCGCGCCATGTCCGCCAGACCCTCGCCAACGCCGGGTAGAACTTCGCGCCCGGCCGCTGCCAGCTCTGCCAACTGCGACATCAGCCCTGGCTTGTTGTCGTCGCGATCTTTGGGTTGTGGTGTCCTTGACTTGAACTCCTGCGCCCACAGCGGAGGCTTCATTTCGTTGCGGTCATCGGACATTCCTTCGGCTGTCATGCGCGCACCACTGACGCCATCGATCAGCGCGTGGTGCATCTTGATGTATGTTGCAAAGCGTCCGCCAGGCAGCCCTTCAATGACGTACGCTTCCCACAGCGGGCGGCTGCGGTCAAGCAGATTGCCGTGAATGCGGGACGTCAGCGCCAGCAGTTCCCGGATGCGACCAGGCTGGGGCAGGGCGAGGTGACGCAGGTGGTAGTCCAACTCAAATTCTGCGTCTTCATCCCAGTGCCACACACCAAAGCGCAAAACGGGGCGGCGGTTGAAAATGCCTAGTGCCTTGGTGTGCTTGCGCCACTGCGCAACCATGTGACTCACAAAGTCCGGACCCGAGCCCGGAGGCGGTGTGTACAGGTTGAGACCGGCCACGTGCATGGGTTGGCTACGCGTCTCCATCCAGAGGAACGCTGAGTCAGTTGGGGAAAGGGCTTTCATCGTCTTACCTCGAAATGGTTATTTTCGCCATTCTGCCTGCGATCCTAAATCACGGCGAAGTGGCGACTGGCAGCAGGTAAGCCAAGCCCCCGCCACAGAACCCACCCAGGCATACCCTTCGGCAATGGCCAGGCCGACGACTCGAAGCCTAGGAACGTAGGTTGGAGGGTTGGTGCTTTTGCTGCATGTACTTCTACGCACCTAGCTCCGCGGTCGCCTTCGGCCCGCGTTTTTCGCGCAGTCGAACATCAGCTTAAATGGTCCAGTGATTGGATGAGTTGTGGCGAATGACTTGAAAATCCGTGATAAGGTCATCGCTCAATCACATGAGATGAAAAACAAAATGAACGATGGCAGTTTGATTGCCGCTGTGGATTTGGGCTCCAACAGCTTTCGTATGGAAGTGGGGCGACTGGATCACGGCAATATTTTGCGGGTGGACTACCTTAAAGAGACCGTGCGGCAAGGCGCAGGCTTGGATGAGCAGCGCAATCTCACTTTAGAGGCCATGCAGCGCGGCTGGGCTACGCTGGCGCGCTTTGGCGAGAGACTAGCAAGTTTTGCACCCCATCAAGTGCGAGCAGTTGCAACGCAGACCTTGCGTGAAGCGCGCAATCGTGAACTTTTCCTTAAGAAGGCGGAGTCTTTGTTGGGCTTTCCTATCGACGTGATCTCTGGGCGAGAAGAAGCGCGTTTGATATATCAAGGCGTCGCACATGCATTGGGTGGTGACGGCGAACGGCGTTTGGTGATCGACATCGGTGGCCGCTCGACGGAGTTGATTCTTGGAGAGGGTCTAAAGCCGCATGCGATGGAATCCTATCGTGTGGGCAGTGTGGCTTGGTCAGACAAGCATTTTTCATCAGGACGTTTGGACGCTGGGTCTTTTGGCACGGCGATCGTCGCTGCGAAAGCTGTGCTTGATGAAGCCGTTTCCCATTTTGACGGCCGTCACCTGCCGGCTTACGGTTCAGCGGGAACCATTGGCGCGATTGCAGACATTCTGGTTGCTGCCGGAAGAACAGAAGGCGCCGTCGATTACGCGGGACTGCTGTGGTTGCGGGGCATGTTGGAAAAAGCCGGGAGCGTTGATCATTTGGAGCTACCCGGCCTCAAAGAAGATCGCAAGCCGGTGCTTGGTGGCGGATTGAGTATTCTGATTGCATTGTTTGAGTTGCTGGATCTCCATGAGGTGCGTGCGGTTACCGTAGGGCTGCGGCACGGCGTGCTGCATGACATGCTGAATCGAGACAGCGTCGCAGAAGACGTGCGTCAACAATCGGTCCAAAGGCTAGCGTTGCGCTTCGGTGTGGATGCCTTGCAAGCGCAGCGCGTGCAACATGCAGCGCAAGCCTTGTTCGCGCAAATTCGCGAGAGCGTGAGTGATGAGGTCGAGCAACGCGAAAGACATTGGAATAAGTTGGGTTGGGCTGCTCAGATGCACGAGCTTGGTGCGCTGATCTCACACAGTGATTGTCATAAGCACAGCGCCTACATCATTGAGAACGCAGACGTGTTGGGTTTTTCACAGAACCAGCTTCATCGGCTGAGCTTGCTTGTGCTTGGACACAAAGGAAAGCTGCGAAAACTCGAGGCTGACTTCTCTGACGTGCGATTTGTTCAGCAATTGATGTGCTTGCGCTTAGCGGTACTGCTTTGCCACGCGCGGGTTACGCCACAGATCAAGCCGCTGACTTTGCAGTGTCAGCCAGAGTTGAACACTTTTGCGCTGAGTTTTCCGTCGAGTTGGGCACAGAAGTTTCCGCAGTCTGCCCATTTGCTTACCCAAGAGGTGCAAGCGTGGCTCAAAACCAGCTGGACACTTAAGCTATCGATTCAGTAATCGCGCCAAACGGCGCTGGAATTGCTTCTATAGAAGTTCAGGTGCAATGACACAATGCGTCACTATTTGCGCTTTACCGTTGCGCTCTCTGCTTTTAAGCCACCACAGCGCACCTTTGCGGATCGCGGTTTGCTGAGCCGACGCCTCAATGAGATGTGCTACCAATTGCCCAAGAGCAGGTTGGTGCCCGACCAACAGAAGCGGCGATTTCCGGTCTGGCCAATTGACCAACTTCAGCAAGTTCTGCAGTTCGGACACTGGGGCCAGATCATTCGTGACGGTGTATTTGCGTCCGAGAAATGCGACGGTGGATTCGCACCGAACGGCCGGACTGCACATAATCCTAGTACCTGCGGGCAGGCGCGATTCCATCCAAGTAGCCATGCGCTGGGCTTGGTGTTCGCCATGTGGCGTCAATCTGCGGGCAAGGTCTAAAGCGACATCCTCCAGTGAGTTTTGCTCTGCTTCCGCATGACGCCACAAAATGAGATCCATCATTCAACTCCCATTGATACTGAGTTGTTTCAGAGAAGTCTATATTGTTTTAGCGTGGCGCTGCATCAGGGCTTTTTGGGCGCTATGGCCTCTAGCCATGCCATAGGTGGACACATACCCACCGTCGGGCTGCATTTCCCAAGCGTCGACTTTGTCATGCAAATAGGCGACCAAGCACTCTTGCACGATACGGTGGCGCAATGCAGCGTCTGTCACCGGCCAAGCAAGTTCAATGCGCCGAAGCATGTTCCTATTCATCCAATCGGCACTGCTCAGATACAACTGCTCGTCGTTCCCTTGCCGAAAGTAAAAGACCCGAGGATGTTCCAAGAATCTACCGATGATGGAGCGGACTCGAATGTTGTCGGTTACCCCGGGCATCTGCGGAGCGAGCATGCAGGCACCACGCACAATGAGATCGACTTGGACGCCAGCCTGACCCGCACGCACGATTGCATTCATGATGGGCTCATCCGTGAGTGAGTTCATCTTGGCAATCAGCCGAGCGGGCGTACCCTTTTTGGCCTTGCTTGCCAGTCTGTCAATGTGCGCGATGATCTCCCGTTGCAGATGAAACGGCGCAATCCAAAGTTTCTTCATCTTCGGAACGTGGTTTTGGTTGGCCAAGTGAATGAAGAGCCGCTCCATGTCGGCGGTGAGCTCCAAGTCTTGTGTGAAGTAGCTGATATCTGTATACAGGCTTGCCGTGCGGGGGTTGTAGTTGCCGGTCGATAAATGACCGTAGCGGCGCAGTTGTTTGCCTTCCTTGCGGGTTACGAGCAGCATTTTGGCGTGAGTCTTGAGGCCGACGACACCGTACACCACTTGCGCGCCAATCGCCTCAAGACGTTCCGCCCAATTGATGTTCGCTTCTTCATCGAATCTGGCCTTGAGTTCAACCACCGCAAGAACCTCTTTACCTCGGCGAACGGCCTCGACCAATAAATCCATCATGACTGAATCTGATCCGGTTCGATAGATCGTTTGACGACTCGCGAGCACTTGCGGATCGTCGACCGCTTGGCGTAGAAAATCGATCACTGCATCAAAGCTTTCGTAGGGTTGATGCAGCATCGCGTCGCCCTGTTTGAGTCGATCAAAGACCGACAGGCCGCGTGCAACCGGCAACATACTGCGAGGGTACGAGGCAGTGTAAGGAGGAAAATGTAGCTCCGACGTCTGCACGAGGTCAGCCAACTGGCCAAAGCGAACTAAATTGACGGGCCCGGGAACCCGATACAGGGCTTGTTCAGGCAGTTCGAACTGACGCAGCAACAGCGTGTAAAGCCGCTCAGAGCAACTCGAGGAAACTTCAATACGCGTGGCTTGCCCGTAGTGCCGGTGTTGCAAGCCTTGACGAAGCGCCATGCGAAGATTTTTCACGTCTTCTTCGTCTATCGCCATATCCGTATGGCGGGTCACGCGAAACTGCGAGAACTGACCAACGGTGCGCCCAGGAAACAAGTCGCCGAGGTGCGCACGAATCACACTCGATAAGGAAACAAACAACTGCCTTTTGCCGCACAATTTTGCAGGCAGAGCAATGATGCGAGGCAAGACGCGAGGCACTTTGACGATGGCAATCGTGTTTTTGCGTTCAAACGCGTCTAAACCGCCAAGCTCGACGATAAAATTTAAAGATTTGCTGGCCACCTGCGGAAATGGGTGGGCCGGGTCAAGCAAGACCGGTACCAGGAGTGATTGAACCTCCTCCTCAAAATACTTTCTGACCCATCGCCTTTGGGCGGAATCTCGCTCGCCGTGCGCAACGATGGATATTCCGGCTTCCTCAAAGCTATCCGTTAAGGCATGGTTGAACAGATCGTATTGTTCGGCGACGAGATCATGTGCATGCTTGTGCAGATCCAAAAAGCTGTTGACTGAGTAGGTGCCTTTCATGTCTTTGCTTTGAAAGGCCACGAGATGCAAGAACGCCCGTACTTCAAACAGTTCGTCCAAGTTCGAGCTGGCGATACACAAGTAACGCAGTCGCTCCAAAAGAGGCACGTCGTCACGCTTCACCTGCGCAAGCACGCGCTGGTTAAACGCCAATAAGCTCAGATCACGGTCAAGGTAGGCGAGGGCAGGTAACTGGGTTTGGGGCATGAGTAATGGCATGCAGGTCTCAGTCAAATGGTTGTACCTGCAGTCTCACTTGAGCATATGACAGTTTCATGACACTGTCACGCATCCATCAAACAGGTTAGGTGCCGAGAAAGTGCTTTTTATAGCGTGGCGGCAGGTCGCCAATGCGCAAGAGCATTGGAAGATCTGCGGTATTGAAGTCGGGATCCCATGCCGGCGCACCTAGCACGCGAGCGCCCAAGCGCAGATATCCTTTGATGAGTGCGGGCGGTTCGACCAACTGCGTTGCATCGAAATCAGCGACGGGCAGCGGTGCGTGAGCCTTAACATGCCAAGCAGCATCAGCGAGGTGGGTTTGCGAAACCTGACGCCAGATACTCGCGGCTGCGTCACCGCCAACACGACCTTGGTGCAACATTGGGATACTAGCGCACCCAACCATGCTGGCGAGTTGGTTGCGTTGCATAAACTGCGCTAACGCGCCCCACAGAGCCATGATGACAGCACCACTTCTATACGCCGCGTGTACGCAACTGCGGCCTAGTTCAACCATGTTCGGCTTGAGACTGTCCAGCGCTGCAATGTCAAATTCTGTTTCAGTGTATAGGCCACCCGCGCGAGCGGCTTGAACGGGCGTGAGGAGGCGATAAGTGCCCACCGCTTCGCCGGTGGCTTGGTCTCGCACTAGCAAGTGCTCGCAGAAATCGTCAAAGTGATCAATGTCGTGGCCTGGCAATGACGAACGCAGCTTAGCCCCCATTTCGCCTGCAAAAATGTTGTACCGCAACCTCTGTGCTTCCCTGACCTCATCCAAGTGCGATGCCCAAACGACGGTTAGCGCCGCTTTTTCGGTGGCAACTGGCGGATCAATTTGTGGAGAAGGTGCTGGCAACGTTCGATGAAGTGACCCCCGTGGCAGCTGGGTGGGCGACAGACTCAGGGTAGGCACTGGGATGTCTTTCATACTGGCTTCCTCATGTTGTTCGTTGATCATGAAAAGAGAAAAGCCCTCGCATGAGGGCTGTTAGAAAGTATTTAGGTCCCGACTACACCACCGTCTCTGCGGCGAATAGCCACCGTCGCAGAGCGTGGGCGGGTGTTGAACGGCCAAGTGGACACCGCCATGGGTGCGTCTGGGTTGCTGCGCTCGCTGGACGGCTCGCCAGGATGCTGGATATTGATGAACATGGTTTTGCCATCCGGTGTGCCGGTCGCGCCAGTGATCTCGCAAGCGGGAGGACCGGTCAGGAATCGGCGGATTTCGCCTGTGGTCACGTCAGCGGCAAGCATCGCGTTGTTACCCATGCGTGCGAGATCATCCTTGCCCATGGCTGAGGTTGACATATCGGTCTGAATCCAGAGCACCCCGCGTGCGTCTGTCCACAGGCCGTCTGGGCAGGCAAACATGTCGCCTTTGATGTTGCCTTTCGCATCGGCACGAGCGAGTTGCGGATCGCCCGCGAGCACGAAATGGTTCCAGCGGAAGGTGTCGCCATCGAAATCGCCGGTATCTTTCCAGCGGATGATGTTGCCCATGGTGTTGTTGGCGCGTGGGTTAGCAGCGTCAATCGTGGGCTGGTTGGTGCCAGCACGGTTGCTGTTGTTGGTCAATG
>JANPAK010000146.1:0-14082 GCA_031429925.1 Variovorax sp. | reverse complement strand
TATGCTGAATTCAAGGCAACCGCTTCTGACGTGAGCAAATCACCTGAAGAGCAAATGGCCGCGCGCCTGGGCTTGAATAAGCTTCCGCGTAACGCCAATCCACATCGTCAACGCAATCGTTGCGGCATCACCGGTCGCGGCCGTGGCACCTATAGCCAATTTGGCTTGGGTCGCATGAAGGTCCGTGAAATGGCTTTTGCCGGTGAAATCCCCGGCATGATCAAGGCCAGCTGGTAAAGCGAAGGAATACAAACATGAGCATGAGTGATCCTATCGCCGACCTGTTAACGCGCATCCGTAATGCGCAGATGGTCGCCAAAACTACCGTTTCGTTGCCCGCATCTAAGATCAAGGCAGCGATTGCACAGGTATTGAAAGACGAGGGCTATATCGACGGTTTCAAAGTGAACACCGTTGATGGTAAGTCTGAGCTTGAGATTGCCCTGAAGTATTATGCTGGCCGCCCTGTCATTGAGCGTCTGGAGCGCGTTAGCCGCCCAGGCTTGCGCATTTACAAGGGATCCGGTGCAATTCCTCAAGTCATGAACGGCTTAGGTATTGCTATTGTCACCACGCCGCAGGGTGTGATGACGGATCGCAAGGCCCGCGCTACCGGTGTCGGTGGCGAAGTGCTGTGCTACGTCGCTTGATGTGTAAGGAGAACAGAACATGTCCCGCGTAGGAAAAATGCCCGTCACCGTGCCATCAGGCGTCGAAGTGACTATCGGTGCCGACAAAATCAACGTTAAAGGCTCTGGCGGTTCGCTGTCAATTGCTGCCAATGCGCTGGTCCAAGTCAAGAGCGAGGCTGGCAAGCTCAGCTTTGGGCCCTCAAATGAGTCACGCGAAGCAAATGCCATGACTGGCACGCTTCGTCAGTTGGTCAACAACATGGTTGTTGGCGTAACTAAGGGCTTTGAGAAAAAACTAAATCTGGTGGGTGTCGGTTACAAAGCTGCAGCCTCCGGTACCAAACTTAACTTGGCGGTGGGTTACTCCCACCCGGTCAACTTCGAGATGCCCGCAGGTATCTCGGTAGCAACACCAGTGCCAACAGAGATCATTATCAAAGGCGCTGACCGCCAACGCGTCGGTCAAATAGCTGCTGAGATCCGTGCCGTGCGTCCTCCCGAGCCCTACAAAGGCAAAGGCATCCGTTATTCGGATGAGAAGATCACGATCAAGGAAACGAAGAAGAAATAAGGAGAGCGACATGCTGAACAAAAAAGACCAGCGTGTGCGACGTGCGCGTCAAACCCGCATCCGCATCGCAACCCAAGGCGTTGCCCGCTTGTCGGTCAACCGTACGAATCTGCATATTTATGCACAAGTGATTTCTGGTGACGGCACCAAAGTCCTTGCCTCTGCATCCACTGCCGAGGCTGACGTGTCCAAGGCGCTTGACGGCAAGGGCGGCAATGCCGCAGCGGCAAGTGCAGTCGGCAAGCGCATTGCTGAAAAAGCCAAGGCTGCTGGGGTCGACAAAGTCGCGTTTGATCGCGCTGGCTTTGCTTACCACGGCCGCGTAAAGGCTTTGGCAGAGGCTGCCCGCGAAGCTGGGTTGCAGTTTTAAGCGCAAGCGATATAAGCGAGAAATTGATGGCTAAACTACAAGCAAATACTCCCGCAGCAGGCCCAGAAGACGGCATGCGCGAGAAGATGATCGCGGTGAATCGCGTGACCAAAGTGGTCAAAGGCGGTCGCATTTTGGGCTTTGCCGCTTTGACCGTGGTTGGCGATGGCGATGGCCGCGTCGGCATGGGCAAGGGCAAGTCTAAGGAAGTTCCGGTGGCCGTTCAAAAGGCAATGGAGCAAGCGCGCCGTGGCATGCTTAAGTGCAAACTTAAGAATGGAACGATTCATCATCGCGTGTACGGTTCGCACGGTGCTTCAAACATCATGATGTCGCCAGCACCAAAGGGCACCGGCATTATTGCTGGTGGTCCAATGCGAGCAGTATTTGAGGTGATGGGCATAACGGATATTGTGGCCAAGAGCCATGGATCAACCAATCCTTACAACCTCGTTCGCGCAACGCTTGACGCGTTGGCTAAGGGCACCACTGCAGGCGATGTTGCTGCAAAGCGTGGTAAGAGTGTTGAAGAGCTGTTTGTTTGATGGGGCATATCATGACATTGCAAGCAAAAGTCAAAGTACAACTCGTTCGCAGCCCGATCGGTTGCAAGCAGTCTCATCGCGACACAGTTCGCGGTCTAGGTCTGCGTAAGATGAATTCTGTCTCTGAGCTTGAAGACACGCCCGCTGTGCGCGGCATGATCAACAAGATCAGCTATCTGGTCAAGGTGCTCTAATGCAACTCAATACCATTTCTCCTGCTGACGGCTCGAAAAAAGCGCGTCGCCGCGTTGGTCGCGGTATCGGCTCTGGCCTCGGAAAAACTGCTGGACGTGGCCACAAGGGTCAAAAATCGCGTTCTGGTGGCTACCACAAGGTCGGCTTTGAGGGCGGTCAAATGCCCTTGCAGCGCCGTTTGCCAAAGCGTGGCTTCAAGTCCCGCAAACTTGCCTTCAATGCAGAGATCACACTTAAAACGCTGGAGAAGCTCGGCGCTTCCGAAGTGGACATTTTGAGTCTCAAGCAGGCTGGTTTAGTTGGCGAAATGATCAAAGTGGTCAAAGTCATCAAGTCGGGTACGCTCTCCAGGGCTGTCAAGTTGGTAGGCATTGGTGCAACTGCTGGTGCTAAAACTGCCATCGAAGCGGTTGGCGGCTCTGTCGCTTAATTGCAGAAGCAGAAAGTTACGCTGTAGTGGCAACCAATCCCTCCCAAATTGCAAAAGCTGGTAAGTTTGGCGACTTGCGTCGCCGGCTTATCTTTTTGTTGTTGGCACTGGTGGTGTATCGCCTGGGTGCGCACATCCCGGTTCCGGGAATTGATCCTACTCAACTCAAGCAATTGTTCCAAGGGCAGCAGGGCGGTATCCTGAGTCTGTTTAATATGTTCTCCGGGGGCGCGCTGTCGAGATTCACGGTGTTTGCCTTGGGTATCATGCCGTACATTTCAGCCTCGATCATTATGCAGTTGCTCACTTATGTGGTCCCCACGTTTGAGCAACTGAAGAAAGAGGGCGAGGCGGGTCGCCGGAAGATTACGCAGTACACGCGCTACGGTACTCTAGGACTGGCAATATTCCAGTCGTTGGGCATCGCCCTAGCGTTAGAGAGCTCTGCTGGTTTGGTTCTTGAGCCTGGTTTCGGGTTTCGCATGATCACAGTGGTTAGCCTGACAGCTGGCACAATGTTTTTGATGTGGCTTGGAGAACAAATAACTGAGCGCGGCTTGGGCAATGGCATTTCAATCATTATTTTCGCGGGTATCGCAGCCGGCTTGCCAAGCGCAATTGGTGGTTTGTTGGAATTAGTCCGCACCGGAGCGATGAGCATCATTGCAGCCATTATCATCGTCGCATTGGTTGTCTTGGTGACCTACTTTGTGGTGTTCGTTGAGCGTGGTCAGCGCAAAATCTTGGTGAATTATGCGCGGCGGCAGGTCGGAAACAAAGTCTACGGTGGCCAGTCTTCCCATTTGCCATTGAAGCTCAACATGGCGGGTGTTATTCCTCCAATCTTCGCTTCTTCGATCATTTTGTTGCCGGCGACGTTCGTGAGTTGGTTTAGCTCTGGGGACTCAATGCGTTGGCTGAAAGATATCTCGGCTATGCTCACGCCGGGTCAGCCCATCTACATTATGTTTTACGCTGCGGCAATTATTTTCTTTTGCTTCTTCTACACCGCTTTGGTATTTAACAGTCGCGAAACTGCGGACAATCTGAAGAAGAGTGGTGCGTTCATTCCAGGCATTCGCCCGGGTGACCAGACCGCTCGCTACATCGATAAAATTTTGCTGCGATTGACCGCCGTGGGTGCTGCTTACATCACGGCAGTGTGTCTGTTGCCCGAGTTTCTGATTTTGAGATACAACGTGCCGTTCTATTTCGGCGGCACCTCCCTGTTGATCATCGTGGTCGTCACGATGGACTTCATGGCTCAAGTACAAAACTACATGATGAGTCAACAGTATGAATCGCTGTTGAAAAAGGCCAACTTTAAGACTTCTTGATGCAAAGAGAAGACGGAAGAGATGGCAAAAGACGATGTGATTCAGATGGCAGGCGAAATTGTGGAAAACCTCCCCAATGCAACCTTCCGTGTGAAGCTGGAGAACGGACACGTTGTGCTCGGGCACATTTCAGGCAAGATGCGTATGCATTACATCCGTATTTTGCCCGGTGACAAAGTGACCGTCGAGTTGACGCCTTACGATTTGTCGCGAGCACGCATTGTGTTTCGCGCCAAGTAATTTGATTGATTGAGTTTTAGGAGAATGACATGAAAGTTTCGGCTTCAGTCAAGAAAATTTGCCGCAATTGCAAAATTATCCGTCGCAAGGGTGTGGTTCGTGTGATCTGTACGGATCCGCGCCACAAACAGCGTCAAGGTTGATTTTTTCAAGAAAGTTTAGAGGACTGATATGGCACGTATCGCAGGTATCAACATTCCGCCGCACCAGCATGCAGAGATTGGCTTGACCGCCATTTTTGGCATTGGTCGCACTACCGCTCGCAAGATATGCGAGGCCACCGGCATTGCCTACTCCAAGAAAGTCAAAGACTTCACTGATGGTGACTTGGAGAAGATTCGCGACGCTATTGCAGGCGTCACGATCGAGGGTGATCTGCGCCGAGAAACAACCATGAACATCAAGCGGTTGATGGACATTGGTTGCTATCGTGGCTTTCGTCACCGTCGCGGCCTGCCCGTTCGCGGTCAGCGCACACGCACCAACGCACGTACCCGTAAGGGTCCGCGTCGTGCCGCGCAGTCCCTGAAGAAATAAAGCCCGTTAAGAGAGAAATCAGATGGCTAAACAACAAGCATCCGCCGCATCCGCAACTCGCGTGCGCAAAAAAGTCCGCAAGAATATTGCTGACGGCATTGCCCATGTGCATGCGTCATTCAACAACACGATCATCACCATAACTGACCGCCAGGGCAATGCCTTGTCTTGGGCGTCATCGGGTGGTCAGGGTTTTAAAGGCTCTCGTAAGTCAACACCATTTGCAGCTCAAGTCGCCTCAGAGCAGGCCGGTCGTGCTGCAATGGAGCAGGGTATTAAGAACCTCGACGTTGAAATCAAAGGCCCTGGTCCAGGTCGCGAGTCATCAGTGCGCGCTCTCGGTGCCTTGGGCATTCGCATTACCTCAATCCGTGACGTGACGCCCGTGCCTCACAACGGTTGCCGCCCTCAGAAGCGCCGTCGCATCTGATTGTTTCTCCCGGCTACAGCCGCGGTTAGTGCTGAAAGGCATGATCGCGGCTTTGGCTATAATGATAGGTTGTCTTGCGAGTCAAGACAGTCTGCAAGCCCACCGCCGAATCGTTTAGAAAACAAACGTTTTCACTCTTTCGGCTCCCGCAGCAAGTCCTGCGGAAGTTAACTTTAAGGAAAATCTAAGTGGCACGTCTACTCGGCCCCAAGGCCAAACTCTCCCGCCGTGAAGGCACGGACCTGTTTCTGAAAAGCGCTCGCCGCGCGATCGGTGACAAGGCTAAATTCGACTCCAAGCCTGGCCAGCACGGCCGCACCAGCGGTCAGCGTACGTCTGACTTCGGCCTGCAGCTGCGCGAGAAGCAAAAGGTCAAGCGCATGTACGGTGTGCTCGAGCGCCAGTTCCGCCGCTACTTTGAAGAGGCGGATCGCCGCCGAGGCAATACTGGGTCCAATTTGCTGTTTCTGTTAGAGACGCGTTTGGACAACGTTGTCTACCGTATGGGTTTTGCCTCCACTCGGGCTGAGGCACGTCAACTTGTTTCTCACAAGGCTATTTTGATCAACGGCAAGGCAGTGAATATTCCTTCCGTGCTCATCAAGGCTGGAGACGTGATCTCTGTTCGCGAGAAGTCTAAGAAGCAAATACGCATTTCCGAAGCTCTGCAATTGGCCGGCCAAATTGGTTTTCCAGCTTGGGTCGAAGTCAGTGCCGAGAAGACTGAGGGTAAGTTTAAGAAAGTACCGGATCGCGATGAGTTCGGCTCAGACATCAACGAATCATTGATCGTCGAACTTTATTCCCGTTAATTTTGATGGTGGCAAGCCTTTGGCTTGGCATCTCACCCCGCTGTCCAGACGTGTACAGCGGATTCCCAGCCTTATCGGTGTAATGAGCCGAGGGCGATCATAAGGAAGACTGCATGCAAACCAATCTGCTCAAACCCAAGACGATCCAAGTTGAACAACTTGGTGCCAATAAGGCCAAAGTAACACTCGAACCGTTCGAGCGTGGCTACGGTCATACGTTGGGCAATGCGCTTCGCCGCGTATTGTTGTCGTCAATGGTGGGTTATGCTCCAACCGAAGTAACTATTGCAGGTGTTCTGCATGAGTTCTCCACGATTGATGGCGTTCAAGAAGATGCCGTCAACATCATGCTCAATTTGAAGGGCGTGGTATTCAAGCTGCATAACCGTGACGAAGTCACGTTGTCTCTGCGCAAGGACGGCGAGGGCGTTGTTACTGCTTCTGATATTCAAACCCCGCACGACGTGGAGATTATCAATCCCGATCACGTCATTGCGCATTTGTCGCAGGGCGGCAAACTCGATATTCAGATCAAGGTTGAAAAAGGCCGCGGCTATGTGCCGGGCAACGTGCGCCGTTATGGCGATGAGCCTAGCAAGTCCATTGGGCGCATCCTGCTTGATGCTTCTTTCTCGCCGATCAAGCGCGTCAGCTATGCAGTTGAAAACGCCCGTGTTGAGCAGCGTACCGATTTGGACAAGCTCGTCATGGAGATTGAGACCAATGGCGCTGTGACGGCCGAAGATGCGGTGCGCTCATCAGCCAAGATTTTGGTGGAACAACTGGCCGTGTTTGCGCAGCTTGAAGGTAGCGAATTGGCAGCCTTTGACGCTCCTGCACAGCGCAGCAGCCAGCAGTTTGATCCAATCCTTCTGCGCCCGGTTGATGAGCTCGAGCTCACAGTTCGCTCCGCGAATTGCTTGAAGGCAGAGAACATTTACTACATTGGTGATCTGATTCAGCGCACCGAGAATGAGTTGCTTAAGACCCCTAACTTGGGCCGTAAGTCACTCAACGAAATCAAGGAAGTGCTTGCCTCGCGTGGTCTCACGCTGGGTATGCGTCTTGAAAACTGGCCACCTGCTGGCTTGGATAAACGCTGATCTTCAGCAAAGTGCAACGGGCCGTACCTGATCCGGCGGCCTGGAAATAATGAAAGGAAAGCACCATGCGTCACGGACACGGACTTCGTAAACTAAACCGCACCAGCTCACATCGCTTAGCGATGCTGCGCAATATGATGAACTCGCTGATTCAGCACGAGGCCATCAAAACGACTCTCCCCAAGGCTAAAGAATTGCGTCGTGTGGTTGAACCCATGATCACCTTGGCCAAGGTCAATAGCGTTGCTAATCAGCGCCTGGCGTTTGCGCGTCTGCGTGACCGCGACTCGGTAACCAAATTGTTTGCCGATCTCGGGCCGCGCTTTGCCAAGCGTCCCGGAGGATACACGCGGATCTTGAAAATGGGTTTTCGCGTTGGTGACAATGCGCCAATGGCATTCGTGGAGCTCGTCGAGCGCGCAGATCCTTCGGCACCAGCGGTGGATGCCTCCAGCGCTGAGTGATAGAAATATACTTTGCCGCGTTGCAGCAATCAGCAAGGTAACGCGGTAAAATACAAGCATTGACGCGGAGTGGAGCAGCTCGGTAGCTCGTTGGGCTCATAACCCAAAGGTCGTTGGTTCAAATCCAGCCTCCGCAACCAACAAAAATGTAGATGCCACCTTGGTATCTATGACAGCAAAGGCTTACTTCGGTAGGCCTTTTTTGTTTCTGTAGTCGAGCTATAGCAAACGTTTAGCCAATCGTAGCCCGAGAGCTTTAAGCTTCGAACTTTTGACCATTGGGCAATAGCCAAGCGTGGAAGAAAAATGTGACCATTGGGTGTAAAAACCGATAGCCGATGCGACCGGTGCAACATCCGTATGTTAATTTTGCTCGGGACTAAGACAACCAGACATCAACAGGTCAATCTGGGTGTGGCTGACGTGCACCAATAGGAACGGTTGTTTTCTGGTGCACTCAAGGGCTGTCGCTAGGCTGGACACGGCGATTGCCGTCAATGCTAACTTGACCACACCTGCCGACGTTGATTGACCAGGAACAGTGACCGGCAGATCGCATAACCAATCCAAATACACAGTCTTTTGAGTGCTCACTGCTTCGATGCAGTCCTGCTCAAATTAGCGTTGGCGGTGGCATCATTTCTACACCAGTTTCAATAGCGCCATAATGCGCAAATGCGCGCTACGTCCTCACTTTCCGTCAAGCTGATGCGCACCGGCACAGCGTTGTTGTTGGTAGGCTTGGCCTCTATCGGGCTGACGCTTTGGGTGACTTGGCAGTTGGAGGGCGGGGCAGCTGCTGTGAATGAGGCGGGACGTATGCGCATGCAGACTTGGCGTCTTTCTAGCTCTGCTCAAGCCGGCATGGCTCCGCAAATGTTGGAAGAGTTGGTGTCAAGCTTTGATAAAAGCTTGGAGTTGTTGCTTGTCGGCGATCCAACTAGGCCTTTGTTTGTGCCCCGGGATGAGTCCTCAACTACCAAATTTGCTGAGGTGCAAAGGCTTTGGAGCCAGCAAAGAGCCCAATGGCTGCAAACTCAGAGGACGCCGCCGGAGACTGCAATGCGTTCAGCAGAGGCTTTCGTGGTGGCTATTGACGCATTTGTGTTCTCTATTGAGCAGCAGATGTCCCGATTCACTGCAATATTGAACCTTTTCCAGTTCTTAATGATGGCCTTGGCAGTAGGCAGTGCAGCAATCATGCTCTATGTTGGCTACCAATACGTCATCAACCCGCTCAACAATTTGCGCGAAGGTCTGCGTCGACTCGAATCAGGTGATTTTGAGGCGCGTGTCGGTGTCGCAACACAAGACGAGTTTGGACAAGTCGCTATAGGTTTCAATGGCATGGCCCGTCGGCTTCAGGAGCTATATGGAAGTCTAGAAGCGCAGGTTGTCGCCAAGACTCAGCATATCGAGTCACAGCGCGCGCGAATTGAGATCTTGTATGACATAAGTGCATTCTTGGCTCGCGCCGAATCTATCGAAGAACTTTCCAAGGGATTTGCGGAGCGCGTCCGCAAGGCCATGAAAGCTGACGCTGTTGCCATTCGCTGGTCCGACGAAGCGAATCAGCGTTATCTGATGTTGGCCTCCGATTGCTTGCCACAAGAAATGCTGGAGGAGGAACGCAGCGTACTTGCAGGCGCTTGTGCCTGCGGCAACTTACAGCCCGACGCGAGGACACGTGTCATACCAATACACATTCACGATGCCGCGCCCATGCGTCTTTGCGCGCGGGTAGGTTTCGAATATTTAGTGAGTGTTCCGATTCGATTACAACAAAGGCTAATTGGTGAGATTGACTTGTTTTTTCGCAGCGACGTGAAGTTGAAGCCGGAAGAGGTTGAACTGCTGGACGCATTGGCAAGCCACCTCGCTAGTTCGTTGGAGGGATTGCGTGCGGCTGCATTGGAGCGAGAGGCTGCTGCAGGTCAAGAGCGAACCCTTCTAGCCAGAGAGTTGCATGACTCAATCGCACAATCGCTGGCATTTTTAAAGATTCAGGTGCAGTTATTGCGTACAGCGATACAAAAAGAACAGCCAGACAGAGTTGATGCAGCGCTCAATGAATTAGGCGAGGGCTTGAAGGAGAGCGTTAGCGATGTACGCGAGCTTTTAGTGCACTTTCGCACGCGTACGAATACCGAAAATATTGAGGCAGCGCTGCAAGAGACGGTACAAAAATTCCGAACGCAGGCCAGCTTAGATGCTCAGTTCCAGATTGATGGCGCAGGCCTTCCATTGCCATCTGATGTGCAGGTGCAAGTTTTACACGTGGTGCAAGAGGCATTGTCCAACGTTCGAAAGCATGCAGGGGCTACAAAAGTGTCCCTAGAGGTTCATCGAGGTGCGCAATGGCGCATTGTTGTGCGAGATGATGGGTCAGGTTTTGATGCCAATGCGCTTGTTAGCGCAACCCATGTTGGCTTGAAAATCATGCATGAGCGTGCCGCTCGAATTGGAGCTGTTGTCGAAGTGGAGTCTGAAGAAGGCAAGGGTAGTGTGGTGACTTTGACTCTGCCACCTTACCCTACAGTCGCCACGCTAGCATGATGCGAGATTAGTTTTTGATTCACCAAAATATGACATCCCTCCTTATCGTTGACGACCACGCGTTGTTCCGCCGTGGCCTAGCGGCATTGCTTAGCCAAGACGGTAGGTTCCGAGTGCTTGCACAGGCGGGAGATGTTGGGGAAGCGCTGAAGACTTTGGCTCAGCAGGCGCCAGACATGATTCTGCTGGACAACAATTTGCCGGGTGTACGAGGTGTGGATGGCATTCCTGCGCTGAAAGAGGCGGCTCCTCAGGCACGAATCCTGATGCTCACCGTCAGCGAAAACCAAGATGACCTTGCCGCCGCTTTGCTAGCCGGGGCGGAGGGCTATTTATTAAAAACCGTGGAGTCCGATCAACTGTGCAATGCGATCATCAAAGTCATGGAGGGTGAGTCTGTGGTCAGCCCCGAGATGATGACCAAGTTATTGACGGTGTTTCGTGCAAAGCCTTCACTTGCTTCCCAACCAGTCGAGGTCCCGGCAGTACGGTCTGCGCGCCACATGGCGATGGGGCAGCTTTCAACGCGTGAGCGCGAAGTGCTGGTGTGTATTGCGCGCGGTGAAAGCAACAAGATCATTGCGCGTGAATTGAACATCGCCGAAACGACGGTCAAAATCCATGTTCAACACATTCTTCGTAAGCTCAATCTGAATTCAAGGGTGCAAGCGGCCGTGTATGCGAATTCGCTGCCCGAGGCTTGATTTATGTCAAGTGCGCAAGTTGTAGCTATCCCAGTACTCCTTTAGAGCTAGGACTATCCGCTTGGCATAGTTCCATTTGTTGGCCCTTAACGTTCTTTTGGTGTATGGGCAAATCCTCGTAGGCACGCCACAGTCATGACATCCCTTTTGGAGATGAAACATGACGGTAGATCTACACAATTCAAGAAAAGCTTGGTCGGTACTGATTGTTAGTACCTTTGCGTTCACCGTGTGTTTCATGGTCTGGATGATGTTTGGCGTCATCGGCATCCCGATCAAAAAGATGTTGGGCCTGAACTCCACCCAGTTCGGTTTGCTGATGGCAACTCCGGTGCTCACTGGTTCACTTATTCGCGTTCCCTTGGGTATCTGGACGGACCGTTATGGTGGTCGTCTTGTTATGGCGGTGTTGATGGCCGTTACCGTGCCTGCGATCTGGATGATGAGCTACGCCACGCAGTACTGGCACTTTCTCACCATCGGCTTGTTTGTGGGGCTGGCCGGCGGTTCCTTTTCAGTGGGTACGCCCTATGTAGCGCGCTGGTTTCCCAAAAATAAACAAGGTACGGCTATGGGAATCTACGGTGCTGGCAACTCCGGCTCGGCGGTCAACAAGTTTGTCGCGCCGGTGATTCTGGTTGCCTTTGGTTGGGCTGTGGTGCCACAGGTCTATGCCGCCATCATGCTTGTTGCTTTGGTCTTGTTCTGGATGTTCAGTTACAGCGACCCCGCTCATTTGGTACCAAACAACGTGAGCTTCAAAGAGCAATTGCAAGCACTGAAGGATCCCAAAGTTATCAAATACTGCCAGTATTACAGCATCGTGTTTGGTGGCTACGTCGCACTTGCGCTGTGGATGGTGCAGTACTACGTTGGTGAATATGGCCTCGACATTCGGGTTGCAGCATTGCTTGCCGCTTGCTTTTCCCTGCCCGGCGGGGTGCTGCGGGCCTTCGGAGGAATTTTGTCCGACAAGTACGGCGCACACAGCGTAACTTGGTGGGTGATGTGGGTAAGTTGGATCTGCCTGTTTTTGCTTTCGTACCCTCAGACCGATTTCACCGTGATGACCGCGAACGGCCCTGCGACGTTTCATATTGGTCTGAACGTCTATACCTTTACGGCGCTGATGTTCATTCTTGGTATCGCTTGGGCCTTTGGAAAGGCCAGCGTTTTCAAGTACATCAGTGATGACTACGGGCACAACATTGGCGCCATCAGCGGCATCGTCGGTCTGGCCGGGGGCCTTGGCGGCTTCGTCTTACCCATCATGTTTGGTGCACTGATGGACCTGACCGGTATCCGCTCTAGTGCCTTCATGCTGCTCTACGGCGTGGTTTGGGTCTCCTTGATCTGGATGTATTGGACTGAGGTTCGCAAAGCTGAACTCATGGGCGCTAACGCCAAGCCTTTTTCTCTACAAAATTAAGGAGACACCACCATGAATACAAAAAATCAAACCAATGGTGATGTGCAAGATTGGCGTCCAGAGGACGAGAAATTCTGGGAGAGTACTGGCAAAAAAATTGCCTACCGTAACCTTTGGATCTCCATACCGGCACTTCTGTGCGGATTTGCCGTGTGGGGTATGTGGGGCATCATCACCGTGCAGATGCTGAACCTGGGTTTTCCTTTCACAAAGGACGAACTGTTCACGCTGACGGCTATTGCGGGAATCTCAGGCGCCACGATGCGGATTCCGGCCTCCTTCCTCATTCGCATGGCTGGCGGGCGCAACACTATCTTTTTGACGACCGCCATGCTGCTGGCTCCAGCTATTGGCACGGGTGTTGCGCTTCAACACCCAGAGTGGCCACTATGGGCATTTCAGCTGATGGCACTTTGGTCGGGTGTCGGTGGCGGCAACTTTGCCAGCTCGATGTCCAATATTTCAACTTTTTTCCCTAAGCGGCTTCAGGGCACTGCTTTGGGATTGAATGCTGGTCTGGGCAATTTTGGCGTAACCACGATGCAAATCGTCATCCCATTGGTGATGACGGTTGGCCTGTTTGGTTCCTTTGGAGGAGAGGCCAAGGCATTGCTTAAAGACAGTGGCTGGATTTTCGGCAAGATTGCTGCGGGAACGCCCACCTATATTCAAAACGCTGGTTTTGCGTGGGTGTTGTCATTGGTGCCCCTGTCCATCCTTTGCTGGTTTGGTATGAGCAACCTCAAAACCGTGTCCCCTGCAACCGGAAATCCGTTGGTGGCTTTTGCAAAGATCACCTACCTGTACTCGCTGGCATTCATTCCGTCCATCGCGATGTTGTATCTGTATTTGCCAGCGCCGACCGGTTTGGGACTACTGAACATGTGGGTAGCGATCCCGCTGGACATCATCGCTGCAGTGCTCATGATGCGCGTGGCCGCGTTTGGAGCCATGAAGGAAAACGTCACTAAGCAGTTTGCGATCTTCAGCAACAAGCACACCTGGAGCATGACTGCTCTATATGTGGTGACGTTCGGCAGCTTTATCGGCTTTTCAATGGCGCTGCCGCTCGCAATTACCGTCATTTTCGGGTTCCAGCATATTCCTGATGCTGCGGGCGTTATGCAGCATGCGCTGAAGAACCCCAATGCCCCCTCCGCACTGACCTATGCTTGGATTGGACCGTTTGTCGGAGCAGCGATTCGGCCTTTCGGCGGTTGGATTTCTGACAAAGTAGGCGGATCGATCGTCACACAAATCATTTCTGCCGTCATGGTGCTGGCCTCGGCGGCGGTGGGCTACGTGATGATGCAGGCATATAGCTCGGCCACGCCAGAGCAGTATTTCCCGATGTTTATGGGATTGTTTGTCGTACTGTTTGCCGCCAGCGGTGTGGGCAACGGTTCAACATTTCGCAGCGTGGGCTTCATTTTTGACCGTCAACAAGCTGGTCCCGTGTTGGGCTGGACATCTGCAGTCGCTGCCTATGGTGCTTTCGTTGCGCCCGTGCTGATCGGCCAACAGATCAAGGCCGGCACACCGCAATACGCGTTTTACGGGTTCTCCGTGTTTTATGCGGTCTGTCTGGTACTGAACTGGTGGTTCTACCTGCGTGCAGGTGCAGAGATAAAAAACCCCTAACCGTTGTGCTATAAAAATAGTAGCATTATGCGCAATATCTAAAAGCTTTTTCACCCGATTTGCTTAATATTTTTTGTTTCCAGAGG
>JANPAK010000145.1:0-3801 GCA_031429925.1 Variovorax sp. | reverse complement strand
TCCAAACCCGCGCCCAAAATTTTGTTGGCGGCAAGTGCGGCAGCCAAGGCGTTTTCGTCAATCAAGCCGCCGCGCCCGATGTTGATCAGGGTGGCGGTGGGCTTCATCAGCGCGATCTCAGAAGCGCCAACCGTATGGTGGTTTTCAGCGGTGTAGGGCAACACCAAGACGATGTGATCAGCCTGCGCAAACAGCTCTTGCTTGCTCACGTAGCGCGCTTTGACTTCTGCTTCCAGCTCGGGCGCGAGGCGCGAGCGGTTGTGATAAATCACCCGCATGCCAAAGCCAAAAGCACCGCGCTGCGCCACGGCGCGGCCAATGCGCCCCATGCCTAAGATGCCCAGCGTGCTGCCATGAATGTCTGCGCCGCAAAACATGTCATAGCTCCACTTCTTCCACTGGCCAGAGCGCAAAAAGGCTTCGCTCTCGCTGACGCGGCGAGCCGTGGCCATGAGCAGCGTGAATCCGAGATCGGCGGTGGTCTCCGTGAGCACATCGGGCGCGTTGGTGGCGAGCACGCCGGCGGCGCTCATGGCGGGCACGTCGAAGTTGTTGTAGCCCACGGCCATGTTGGCGCAGATCTTAAGATCGGGGCAGGCAGCAAGTAGCGCAGCATCGATCCGCTCACCCCCCGTGGTGAACACGCCCACCTTGCCTTGCAGACGCCGCACCATCTCTTCGCGCGGCCAAATCACGTCGTCTTGATTGCTTTCGACCTCGAAATGCTCAGACAGCTTGGCCAGCACCTCCGGAAAAACGGCGCGTGAGATGAGGATCGATTTTTTTGCCATGCTCAGCCTCTAGCCCTTATAAATACTGCGCAATTCGCTATTTAATTTATAGCAACTCAACGGAACCAGACGAAACTCATGATCACAAACAGCGGGATCAAAATACACACCGCCCAAGCGATATAGCCAAAGAAGCTCGGCATCTTCACGCCGCGGTCTTCCACAATCGCTTTGACCATCAGGTTCGGCGCATTGCCGATGTAGGAATTCGCGCCCATGAACACCGCTCCAGCGGAGATCGCAGCGAGCGTGGCGGCGTGTGTGGTCATCAAGGTCTGCGGGTCGCCGCCCGCAAGGTTGAAGAACACCAGATAGGTGGGTGCGTTATCGAGGAAGGAGCTTAAGGCGCCAGTCGCCCAAAAATAAGCCAAGGGGCTAGGCGTGCCATCGGCGCGGGTGACGCTGGCGACAATCATGCCAAACGGGCCATCAATGCCCGCTTTGAGCATCGCAATCACCGGAATGATGGTGAGGAAAATGCCCGCAAATAGCTTGGCCACTTCCTGCATCGGGCCCCAAGAAAACTGATTGGCCTCGTGCACCGAGCTGGCGGTGATCTTGAGCGACAACACCGTCACCGCGATCAAGCCCAAATCGCGCACGATGCCCTGCAAACCGACCTCTGTGCCAAACACATCAAAGTTAACTCCCGGCTTCCAGATACCGCTCATCAACACCAAGGCCATGACGCACAGCAGCAAGAGAAAATTGACTTTGCCATCGAAGCCGATGTTTCGCGAGTCAGGCGTTGGGTCAAACTTCAACACTTCTTCGCGCTTGTGATAGTAGTAAGAATCCATCGCGTAGAAGATGGCCAGCAGAGAGCCCACCATGAAGAGTGTCTCCGGGAAGATGTATTTCACCGTCCAGAAAAAGTCCACGCCCTTCAAGAAACCCAAAAACAGCGGCGGATCGCCCAGCGGCGTGAGCGAGCCACCGGCATTGCTGACAATGAAGATGAAGAACACAAACACATGCATTTTGTGCTCACGGTTGTCGTTGGCGCGAATCAGCGGGCGAATCAAAAGCATCGAAGCGCCCGTGGTGCCCATGAAGCTGGCCGCAACCGCGCCAATCGCCAAAATGGCGGTGTTCAGCCCGGGGCTGCCATGCAAATTACCTTTGATGTAGATCCCACCCGAGACGGCAAACAGCGCCGTGAGCAAGATCACAAACGGGATGTATTCAGCGAGCAAGGCATGCACGAACGCACTGCCCGCGAGGCCCGGGCCAAACTGAATCGCAAACGGCATCAAAAACAGCAGGGCCCAAAACGCGGCGACTTTGCCGAAGTGATGATGCCAAAACTGCGGTGTGAGCAAGGGGCACAGCGCAATACACAGCAAGATGCCGGCAAACGGCACGCCCCACAGCGCCGTGAGTTGCTTGCCATCAATATCAGCGGCAAAACCCGCCGTTGACGCCAACAAGAGGCTAAAAAACGCCAAAAACTTGGCCAAACGAGGTGAAAGCGACAGCATGCTTTTGTCTCCAAAATTTCTCCTTTGCATTATGCCTAGGCGCAAAGCCCGCTCCTGACGCGACTCTTGCGAGAGACTGACGCTGCAGGGTCTCGCCCTGCCCTCGCCTCCCGCCCGCATGTGGCGCGATGTGGATACGCTTCGCCTGCACGCTACCCGCTCGCCTGCCACGTAACGTGCCCGAAAAATCCGCTGACTTTCCTTTAGGCATTCCATCCGACCACCCCGAGCTGCGATCTTTTGCAGCGCTCCACCATGGTTTCTCGCGCTCCACGAGGAAAGCCATCGTATTTTTCAGACCCATCACGCGGCTGGTGTGAATGATGGCGCATCGCTCCTTACTATCAATTCAATAGCACTCTGCGAATATTCTATAACGGCTAGAGGCCTAAAACAATCTAAAAACACTTCCGTATCTTGCCTTTGCGACGCTGCTACGGCGCAAAAACTTCACCCAATACACGTAGTCGTCTTTAGTGCGTAAGCTATAGTGTTTGCAACGCAGACCTCCCGCAGCTGATCTAGCAAGCGGGGCGAGTAGGCGAAATAGGCGACAGGATCAAGAGACATCATGAATACTGTAATCAAAGACTGCAGATGCCATCTCAACCCAGAGCACAAGCGGCTTGCGCAGGATTTGCCGTGCCGCTCATCTGGCTTGCCGACCATATTATTTTGTCGGCTAGCTTGCGAATGCCAAGATAGGCGCTCCGCTACATTACGTTAGACCGCTGAACGACTCACATGGACGTATCCCTCACAATTGCGCTGCTGGCGATTTTTGCCGGCGTTGTCGTCATCACACGTAGCCTGAAACTGATGGACCGCCGACTATCGGGCATTGAGCGGACGGTAGTTGCGGGCGACGTCAGCTCTGTGCATGACACGACCCACCCAGCTTTCAGCCTTGGGCAGCTTCTTCGGGCTCGCGTCAAATTTGAAACCGAGCATCGACGCCAACTCAATCTTGAGTCAGAGCTGTACGAGAGCGCAGACTGGCAGGGACGGAAGACCAAGGCCGGTTCGATCTCGCCCGCGCTCGTGGAACGCTTGAGAGCGGTCTGCGAGGCAGTTGTGCAGTCGGAATGCGCGTGGAAGGAATATCTCTTCATGGTTGAGGGTAACTTGTCGGTCGCGACCGGCCGCGTGCCTAGGGCCGATGTCGTCCAAGGGTTCAGTGACATCTTGGCGCAGACACGAGGCATACCGGTCAAGATGACGGTTGCGCCAAACGATGAGAAGGTGAAGCGCGTTGATGCAATACTCGACAATTGGGTTTCTCGGCTTAGCAACGTAAGCGTTGAGGCTTTGCACATTAATCTGCCCGACTTGTCGGAAGAAACGTTCGACTTCGGTGCGGCGGAGTCGCGCCAGCACTCTGCACTGCTTGACGGCTGATGGCGCGTGATGACGCGGTCTAACTGCCGGTCGCGGGCGACGCGCATGAAGACGCGCGCGCCGGTACCGGGACGTTAAAAATTTACGCCTTCCAAGATGCAACACATATCTATCGTTGCATCAAATTGTGG
>JANPAK010000144.1:0-1557 GCA_031429925.1 Variovorax sp. | reverse complement strand
TCGCTGAGCGTGCGAAAACGGGTTTCACTGGCCGCGAAAGCCCGTGCCATGCGACGTGATTCCAGCGCCTGGACAGCGGCGATCGACAGCAGGCGCAGCGCCTCGCGCTGCTTCTCGCTCAGACGGCGGGGCACACGGTCGATCACGCACAGCGTGCCAACGTGAGCGCCGTCGCTCAGGCGCAGTGTGGCGCCGGCGTAGAAACGGATGTCAGGCGCCGTTGCCACCAACGGGTTGTCGGCAAAGCGAGGGTCGGCCAGAGCATCGGGCACTTCGAAGATGCCATCGTCCAGGATCGCGTGAGCACAGAACGCCAGGTCACGGGGCGTCTCGGTCACCCCTGGCAGGCCCACATTGGCCTTGAACCACTGCCGGTCGTGGTCGATGAGGCTGACCAGCGAGATCGGGACGCCGCACACCAAGGCAGCGGTTGCCACCAGCGCATCGAACTCGCGCTCGGGCGCGGAGTCGAGGACGTCGAGCCGCTCGAGTGCCCGCAAGCGCTCGGGTTCATCGAATGGCATTGGTGCGGTCAGCATACGGCGATCTCGTTCCATGGAGTCTCCCTGATTGTGTTGCTGTGGTACTCCCTGCGGGGGCGCGAAGTGGGCTGGAATTCGGTTCCATCTTGGTGTTTCGTCTGCTGAGCACGTTTCGGCGTGAGGCCGTTGCGCATGTCCTTGGCGCGGTTCCGGTGGTCACTCTCTGGATGACAAAGCCTTCGGGACGATGACGCGATAGTTCCATGTGCCGGCAGCGTGAGCGTCGGCCTCGCGCCAGCGAACTCGGAGGGCCTTTGGACGGCTGTGGCTCGACAGCGGCCAATCCCCCGACGATTTGCGAGCGATCGACCGCCAGGCCTTGGACCGAGGCAACCTCACCGCCTGCGCCCGCCGTCGCCGCCGACGTGATCAAGCCCCAAGCGTTGGGTCGTCAACAGCAGCGCGCCTGGCCGGCGTGACAACACGCCGGCCAAGACAACGGTCGTCAGCGACACAGCAGGCATGGGCGCCACTCAAGCCGCCCAGTTCTCGACCTTCAACCCCGGCACCCGCTGAAGCTCGTGGGTGTTGTTGCTGACCAGGGTCATGGCCAGCGCATGGGCATGGGCGGCGATCAAGGTGTCGTAGGGCCCGATCGGCGTGCCCTGGGCGGCCAGCCAGGCGCGCAGGGATCCACTCACCTCGGCCGCCAGTGCATCGAAAGGCGCGATTTCGAGCGTGGCGAGAAATCGTCGCAGGGCATCCAGGTTGCGCTGCGAGCCGGTCCGGGCGACAGCGAAGAACAACTCCGCTGCGGTGACCGACGAGAACCCCAGCCCGGCGCTGTGGAACTCGCGAAACGCGCTCAGCACCGCAGCGGGCCGCTCGTTGATGGTGTAGATGCAGATGTCGGTGTCAAGCATGTAGCGCATCAGCGCCTCGGCTCGATGGCGCCACGGACTTGCTGCGCAGGTTGCTCGCGCTCCAGGCGCATGCCGGGTTCGAAGTCCCCCAGCGCGTCCAACATGGCTCGAAGGTCGGCGGGGGGCTGCGCGCTCAGCACCACCTCGTTTCC
>JANPAK010000143.1:0-4712 GCA_031429925.1 Variovorax sp. | reverse complement strand
CAACACCGCAAACCTGGTTCGTTCGACTGGTCAGAGGCTTGGCTGTCAGTGGCAGATCTGGCCGGGCGTCGATTACTGGCCTTTTTGCCGATTGGTATCGCGACCCCAGTTTTCGCTTGGGTCTGGACGCACAGACTATTCACCATCGAGCTTAGCGGCTTCGCAGCTTTCATTTTGCTGTTTCTGGGACTTGAGTTTTTCTACTATTGGTATCATCGCGCCTCTCACCGAATTCGTTTCTTTTGGGCAACGCATGCGGTGCACCATTCTCCCAATCAACTGACACTGTCAACCTCTTTTCGACTAGGATGGACGAACAAGCTCACAGGAACAACCTTGTTTTACACGCCGTTGGTGTACCTAGGCTTCGATCCAAAGGTGGTCGTTACAGCACTCTCGCTCAATCTGCTCTACCAGTTCTGGTTGCACACTACATGGATCCCTAAGTTGGGCTGGTTGGAATGGGTGCTGAACACACCCTCAGCGCATCGGGTGCACCACGCATCCAATCTCGACTATCTAGATGCCAACTACGGCGGCGTTCTCATTATTTTTGACCGCTTGTTTGGCACTTATCGCCCCGAGCGGGCAGAAGTACCCTGCATCTATGGTTTGGTAAAACCCATGCGAACTCGCAATGTCTTTACCATGGAGTTCTCACAGTGGGCTGACCTCTATCGTGACATGCGCCAAGCCCAGAACCTTCGATCAGCTTTGGCCTTTCTGATCATGCCTCCAGGGTGGTCCCCAGGCGGGAAGAGCCTCACTACCGAAGCTTTGCGCGCCCAGCAGCCCAAGGCACAGACGGCATGACTCGATTCAAGTTTTCTAGCAAAGCCTGGTATTGCTTGCCAGCAATTGCTCTGCTTCTGTCGGGTCCGGCCGCCACCACCAATGCTGCCGCCGCTGTGCCGACCATTGCCGCTACGCAATCGTTGCCTCCTCCGAGGGATCTGTTTAACGCGCGCTATTGCGAGGTCATTCCAGCTTTTCGAGACGGTTTATCGGTCACTGTTGAGATTTACAACACCATAACGTTGAACGATTGCCCGGCTGCCGCTTGGAAGGAACTGAGCGCCACGAAGCTTGCCAAACAACTTGACGCCGTACAGGTCAAGCTCAATGGTCCGCGGTATTGGCTCATGAACCGCATCGAAGGCGGTGGTGACTCTGTTGGTGGCAAAGCTACAGCTTTTGGCGGAATCCAAATGCGCCAGGTGGCCACGCTGAAGATGAAGCTTTGGCAAGCCAACGAAGGACCGCGGACCTATGAGGAACGGACTGTTCAACGCACCACTGTATGGGTGTTTTCCAAAGGTACCAAAGTATTCGAACTAATGAACCCCGCAGGTGATGTGTACGTAATGCAATCCTACGCACAAATGGTGGACACCACTTTGAATCTGCAAGCACGAGACACACTGGGTACGCGGTTGACGCTACCCAAAGGCTGGACCTATCGCAGTAGGGTCATGACACGGGACTTGGCGCTGAGAGCGGATGGAGTGGCCCACATCATTCAGGATGAGTTTCAAAATACTTACCACAAGGTACCGAACCAGCTATAAAAGCGCGATCCCTTTCTCTCAATTTTTGGCGCTGCCTTGCCTGTGCAAGCGTGCTGCGCTGGCACAGGCAAATGAAGAGAGAAATTGCAGCAAAACAAGTCAGGCTACCAAAGGAAACGTATGAACTGGAAGATCAAAACCCTCATAGTCATCGCCGCTCTGGCAAGTGTTGTGTATGTTGGTCTGCCACCAGCGCTGCGTGCGGCGGGATTGCACCCGCACCACGAAATTCCCAAGTTCGACCTCTCCGGCCGCCGCGCCCTCGTGATTACGACCAGCCATGCCACCTTGGGTGACACCGGCAAAGCCACTGGCGTTTTTGGGTCTGAAATGACAGTGCCTTATTACGCGTTCCTGGGCGCAGGTCTTCAGGTGGACATTGCCTCGATCAAGGGTGGTGAGATTCCAGTGCAGCCGTGGTCCATGGCTTGGCCTTTGGCCACAGCGGACGATAAGCGCTTTCTCAGTGATCAAGCGGCTATGAACAAGCTGGCCCAATCGATCCCGATTGCCAAGGTCAAAGCCGCAGACTACGACGTGATCTTCCTCGCCGGAGGGTGGGGTGCGTCCTATGACTTTGCCCAGACCGAGAGGCTCGGTCAACTGATCAGCGAAGCCCATGCCAATGGTGCGATCCTGGGTTCGGTCTGCCACGGCGCGCTTGGGCTGGTCCATGCGCGCAACCCCGACGGTTCGCCTCTCCTGCAAGGGCGTCGCGTGACGGGCGTGACCGATCTGCAAATCGAACAACTTGGCATCAAGATCACGCCGAAACACCCGGAAGCAGAGCTTAGGTCGGCCAAGGCAAAGTTTGAAGCAGGCACCGCATGGCGCGATTTCTTTGCGACCCACACGGTGGTAGATGGAAACATCGTCACTGGCCAGAACCAAAACAGCGGTTACGAAACCTCCCACCGCATTCTCGAACTGCTAGCCGCGCGCAAGAAATGAAGCTGTGGGGCAAGACAAAGCTGGGTATGGGGCAATGTGCCGCCACCATCCTCTTGGTGGTGGGTGCTGCGCTGCGGCGCAGCAATATCACCCCGCACACCAGCCTTGGGGCCTGCGCACTGTACCTAACCATCCCATAGGAGAAACGACCCATGAAGCACTTCCTTAACACCACAGCCCTCGCGGCCCTGCTTGTCCTGCCCATACTGGGCTGCACGGGCCCGCACAGCCTTGAACAAGCGGACACAACCGCCGACCTGGCCCTGCCCCGGGCAACGCCCGGCGGCCCTGCGCAGTTGCTGTCAGCTTTTTTCGGCCTGGACAACAAAATGCCCCAGAGGGCCAACGGTATTTGCCGGGGCGCGTCGGGCCTTGACGGCATGCCAGTCATCTTTTCGACGGAAATCGACCACACCACCCTGCAGGCAGGCGACTTTCTGGTCACGAAAAAATCAGGCGCAAAAGGCCATGTGCACTGCGTGACCTTGGTTCCCGCCACCGATGCGGGCGAGTTGCGAACGGTGCTGTTGATTGGCGAGTTCGGCAATGCCGATGCCGATGCCCCGGCGCGTGTGGAGGTCACCGGGCACATCCACGCCATCGACCGCACCCTTGATTTCAAGGGCGCTGCGGTCGCGGTGACGCCACTTGAACAAGGACCGACCTTGATCCTAGCGGAGCGCTTCGACTCAACCCACCCGTACAAGGGCCTGGACGTGCGCCGAACAAGGGGCGACGACTGCCCGTCCAAGGACACCATGCAAGCCGTGCGGGTTGTGTGGGCCGGAGGCGTGACACTTGCCAACGGCAAAGAACCGGGCGCAGCCGAGCGCGGCCTCTATCGCGTCACCGTGCAGGCCCAAGACAGCACGCTACGCGTCGTCGCACCAACGGCATTGGCTGACCTGGGCGACGGAGACAACAACCACCTGCTTTGTCTCTCCACCACCGACAGGCCAATATCCGTCGCCTTCGCCGGCGGCATCTTTACCGACCCGAACGGCGATCTGAATCCAGCCACCTCGGTGAAATTGACATATCGAAATCAATAGCCAAGGGCTTAACTGCCGCGATGGTAAGTTATTGTGCACCCGGTCTTGGTGTTGAAGGAATCGCTAGCTGGATTGATCACTGAATGACCGCAGATGGCCCATTGCAGCCGTTCGACGACAGCAACGAACGTGTATGTTTACGACTTTATTTAACGTTGCTTAAATCCAACGCCCTTGAAACCCGCATGGATGCTAGATGCCTGTTTACGACTATATTGAACTGTTTACGACTTTAATAACACGCAACACAAGCGCTGCGCGCATCGTTCCCGTCATTCGACGGTCACGCTCTTTGCGAGGTTCCTAGGCTTGTCAACATCAGTGCCCTTAGCCAGTGCCGTGTGATATGCCAGCAATTGCAGGGGCACGACGTGGAGGATGGGCGATAGAGCGCCATAGTGCTCAGGCATGCGGATGACGTGCAGACCCTCTGATGATTCGATCTGCGTGTCGCCATCAGCGAGCACGTAAAGCACACCGCCTCTGGCGCGCACTTCTTGCATATTGCTTTTGAGCTTTTCGAGCAAAGCGTCGTTGGGGGCGACAGTGACGATGGGCATCTCACTCGTCACCAAGGCCAAGGGGCCGTGTTTGAGCTCGCCTGCGGCGTAGGCTTCGGCATGGATGTAGCTGATTTCTTTGAGCTTCAAAGCGCCTTCCATGGCAATCGGCCAATGCAGGCCACGGCCTAAGAACAGGGCATTCTCCTTTTTGCCGAAATCTTCTGCCCAAGCGATTACCTGCGGCTCAAGGGCGAGCACGGCTTGCAGGGCGACGGGCAGGTGGCGCATCTCATGGAGGTATTGCGCTTCTTGGCTTTCGGAGAGCAAGCCTTTGGTTTGCGCGATAGCCAATGTGAGCAAAAACAATCCTGCTAATTGGGTGGTGAAGGCTTTGGTGGAGGCCACGCCGATCTCCACGCCGGCGCGGGTGATGTAGGCATGCTTGCATTCGCGCACCATGGCCGAGGTGCTCACGTTGCAGATGGTGAGCGTGTGCAGCATGCCAAAGCTCACCGCATGCTTGAGCGCCGCCAGTGTGTCTGCCGTTTCGCCCGATTGCGAGATGGTGACAACCAGCGTGCGCGGGTTGGGCACGGAATCGCGGTAACGGTATTCACTGGCGATTTCTACGTTGCACG